>DEPD01000044.1 GCA_002358575.1 Lachnospiraceae bacterium UBA3401
TCAAGCCACCACGAAGTGGTTTTGTATGGCTTGATGCTTGTAACAGGAAGCCAAAGGCTGAACTGTAATGCTCTTTAAAAAATTTTTCTTGAAAGGTTTGACAAATTTGGTATAATTAGAGTATGGAATTTAATGGAATTTTAAGAAATTTTTAATGGAGGTTTTAAAGTGGCAGCATTTACAGTATCGGAACTAGAAAGTATGATTGTCGTTAACATGGGAGATTATAAGACAGCCAGAGGGGAAAAGAAGTTAATGACAAAAGATTTGGGATCGTGTATCGGTGTTGCGCTGAGAGATCCACATACGGGGGTGGGTGGATTACTTCATGTGATGCTTCCACATCATAGTACGACAAAAGGGGAGCATTTTATCGCGGCAAAGTATGCGGACACAGGGCTTGATGAGATGATCAGCACTCTGGTGCAGCAAGGGGCAAAACGAGACCATCTAGTAGCGAAAATTGCAGGTGGCGCACATATGATTCGGTGTGAGCAAGTACCTGAGAGTACTGATATTTCTTCGAGAAATGTGAATGCAGTGAAGGAAAAACTTGCTGAACTGCAGATACCGCTGCTTGCTTCTGATGTGGGAGAGTATTTTCCAAGAACTGTAGTGTTTGAACCAGGAAGCGGTACATTTAGGATACTCACACCAGGAAAGGCAGAGCGAAGAATTTAGAGAGCGTCTGCTATAAAACAGGAAAGGCGGGATAAACAATGGCGGAAGAAAAGAAAGAATTAAATGAAATGGAACTTTTAGAACGAAACATTATAAAAAATTATAATGAGCTGTTAAAAACATTGCTTGAGGAGGGAGACATGGATACCTTGGAGCAAGTGATTACAGATGATGAGTACCGACATAAATTGATGGATATGCACACACGCAGATTGCGGAGTGGATATGAAATTTAATTGTAGTAAATGATATTTGTGTTTTCTATAATTGCGTAGGGGAAGATTGCTTCCCCTATGTTTATGTAACAGATTAAATGTTACTGGTTTAGTAAAGAAAGAGCAAGTTTTCTCTTGTGATGGCGATACATACTTGCAAAGTGATTGTACACCCAGAATCCTTCGATAAGGACATGGTTGAAAACACCAAGTTTTCCTTTTACAGTACCTTGATAGTACTCTCCTCCATATTTTACATTCTTTTTGTCTTTTATATACCCAATTAGTTCAGATTCGCAGGTAATATCGGATTCCAATTCTGTGTAGGCAGTACCTACACAATCTGGATGGTGGGAATCACTGCCACCAAACATTGGCAGATTGTATTGGAAGGCAAGTCTGCGTGCGTCCATGTTCGATTCCTGTGATTCGCAGGCATTAAAACCTTCCAGAAAGTCGAACTGTCTCATAATATCAGGATTTTTTTTGTAGGCGCGCGTGCGTGTAATACTTAGATGGCGTTCCCCGCACGGATGTGCAGGACCCAGAATGCCGCCATGTCGGTGAACTACATCTTGCAGAACTTTTACAGGAAGTCCACGGCATTCCATCAAGAGAAGTTTTACGTTTTCAGGCAGAATTACAAGAATGTGTCCTGCATCAATAGTGTCATATTCAATTCCTTTCAGAACAGTAAAATCACTAATGGAATTCTTTAAAGAATCACGATATTTACGAAAACCATTATACGAATCATGATCTGTTACAAGCATACCCTGAAAGCCTTTGGATTTTAAAATCTCAATATACTCAGCGATTGGAATCTTTCCATCCATAGACCCTTCTTTCGTGTGGCAATGCATATCTAATTTCATAACGGGTAAAACCTCCAAAAATATATATTAAAGCAGTGGTAGAAGAAACAGTAAATACTTTTGTCGTTTGCTAATAGGTTCTTGTTTACAGTAGATTAGTTCTCACTTATTTAGTGTACTTGAAATAGAAGAAATAATCAAATATCAATTTATGGAAAACAGATAAAATTTTTTACAAAAAATTTGGGAAAGAATTGTGAATTTATTTTTGCTAATTTTCTGTCAAAGCAAAAGATATATCATTATGTATATAAAAAATAGAAATTTATAATATTATCTGTGTGAATTATATAAAAACGTTTTTATGTAATTCACACGGAATACTTTTTTGCATTAAAAAATAAAAGTGTATCCTATTTTCTTTTGGTTTCCTTAAGATTTTATGAAGAATGCAAAAGATTGCAATTGGAAGTTGACTTTATACAATGCATACTCTATAATGAGGAACAGTTCATAAAAAGAATTGTTTTTGGAAATGCTTTTGATGTGTGATAAAAAGTTTGACTTTTTATAGTACATTTTGGCATTGTGGAGGGAAATATTGTGAAAATAAAGAAAAATAGCATCTACAAATGGACAGTAGGGCTGATATTACAATATAAGTCTTTGGCTGTTATGACTGTATATGCAGTGGTTTATCTCGCTGCTTTTTTCTATCTTGAGAGAAGAAATGTGGCAGTACACGAGATTAATTTTGGAATCGATGCCTATATTCCATTTTGTGAAATATTTATTGTGCCTTATCTGTTGTGGTTTCCATACGTGGCACTCACAGTCGTTTTGCTGTGTATATGGGATAAGGAAGAGAGTGAGAAACTTGTCGCTTTTTTAATGGCAGGAATGACAATCTTTATCATTGTGTCAGCGGTGTTTCCAAATGGACATAATTTGAGGCCAAAGACATTTGTGCATGACAATATTTTTATTGATTTAATTAAAAATCTTTATGCGACTGACACACCGACAAACATTCTTCCAAGCATTCACGTATATAACTCTGTTGCAATTATAATTGCCGCGTGGCGAAGCAGATGTTTTTCAAACCATCGAGTTGTCAAGGCCGGAATGATTGTGCTTGGCGTGAGCATTATTTTTTCAACAGTGCTTATCAAACAGCATTCTATGCTTGATGTACTCCTTGCGTTATTGCTCTCAGCAGTAATGTATTCCATCTGCTATAAGAGAACGACAGTTCGAGAAAAACGGATATCCACGGCGAGAAATCGAGTGGGAGAGTAACATTTGTTGTTACACATGTTTTATGAACAAGAAAGAGATTTTAAATAAAAATGCAGCTCATAAGGGCTGCATTTTTGGTTAAATAGTAAAATATCTGTAAACAATATTTCAATGAAGGATATTTACCGAATTATTGTCTATTACATAACGGGAAATGTTATCGTAGTTTTTCTCTGGCATTATAAAAACCTTACGACCGCTTTTTAATGTGAGCGTGACCGTCTCATTGCCTTTATTTATCTCATCGCATATTTCGTCAAAATTGTTTTTCAGAGTTGTGAAATCCATTTCTTTTAATAATTCTTTCATACTGGAATCCTCCTAATTCCTGATATAGACTCCGAGAAGCTATTGGTTTAAGGAACAGTGATTATAAAAGGAAAGTACACTTTCATAGCATGTGACCCTGCGGTTTCAACAATATAGATGCCGCAGGAGGAACATTTCCTAAGATACAAAGGCAGCGCAGTATCCACACAGGATACCTTATTGAATACTTTTAATATACATGTTTTTCTATATAAATTCAAGCTAAAATCAGAATATTATGGACATATCTGGAAAAATTGTTAAATATTACAAAAAAGGAAACGGGTTTGAAAGAAAAAATTGGCTATTATTTATACTTTGTTTATTTTTTGGCAATTTTTCACACAATTTCTTCTTGACTTTCTGGGGCAAATCCCTCAAAAATAAACAGATCAAAACTTGGAGAAACCTTGTCAAGTTCTTCCTGTGAGCGGACAGTCCATGCGATACTCAAACTTTTGTAAAGCTTACGGCAGATAGTTCTGGAAAGTTCATTTTTATGTTTGCAGTTGTAGGCGATAAAATCAGGCGATGCATAACAGTTTCCTATAAGATGAGAGAGCAAAAAATAGGGGATATTTAATTTTTGTTTTGTAAAATCTTCCGAGAGTTGTCCACGCACAATGTTTGGTCTGTGAATTTTGTACCAGCGTACTGCCAGCGGATGAAATGATTCAATACAATACAACCCTTTATAGTTAGAGAGAATGCCGTCGCAGATACGACAGAGCTTGTCTGCATTTTTTTCAACTTTATATTCTATAATTAATGGAACACGACCATCTATCATTTTTAAGATATCCGCAAAAGCAGGAATACACTCTTGTGTTCCAAGCAGACGAAATTGTTGAAGTTCCTCAAATGTGTAATCTCTCAGATTTCCTTTGACGCCGCAGATGCGATTTAAAGTATCGTCATGAAAAACCACTGGAATATCATCTTTTGTGAGGTGCACGTCAAATTCAATGCCGTAGCCCAAATCAGCGGCGCGCTTGATGGCAGCATAAGAATTTTCAGGAAAACAGCCTTCTTCTTTTTCGGTATCTTTGGCAGGCTGTCCAATATTTTTTAGACGTTGTATTGCTGGATTCATGTTATGTAGTCCGCGGTGAGCGTACATATGTCCAAAGAATGGTCTGTAGTCAGGACGTCCATAAAGACGCGGTTTGATTGAGATTAGGTACAAAATTGTTAGGGTGACTATGGATACTATAATTTTCAAAGCAATCAAAAACATTCCCATAATTATAACCTCGTTGACAAATAATAAAATTGAAATCTACCTATTATATAGTACGCGTTTTAAAAACATTTGTAAACAGAGAATTGTAGATTTATTTTATGGTTACAATTCAGCCATGCAGAATTGATTGTGCAAATTGTACGCGGGAGTTTGCTCACTAAGAACAATTTGTACAATTAATTCTATAGGGCGGACGCCTGTCATGAAATAAGTCGCCAGCAAAGACTGAATATCATTAATAAAATTGTACATTGTGGCGACTTATGAATGGCATGGCTGAATAGTAATATTTTATTATATTTAAAAAAAAGATTGACATTCTGAAAGCATAAACGTATAATAATCTAGCATGTGTGTAAAATACCGCATGTAATGTGCCTAATTGTTTTGGCATTTAGTTTTGAAAATAACAGGAGGTGAAAAAGAATGCCAACATTTAACCAATTAGTAAGAAAAGGACGTCAGGAAACAGTTAAGAAGTCTACTGCACCAGCTCTCCAGAGAGGATACAATTCTCTTAGAAAGAAAGCGACAGATACCTCTGCTCCTCAGAAGAGAGGCGTTTGTACAGCAGTGAAGACCGCAACACCGAAGAAGCCTAACTCAGCACTCAGAAAGATTGCCAGAGTTCGTCTTTCCAATGGTATGGAAGTGACAAGCTACATTCCAGGTGAGGGACACAATTTACAAGAGCACAGTGTTGTACTGATCAGGGGCGGCCGTGTTAAGGACTTACCAGGTACAAGATACCATATTATCAGAGGTACGCTTGATACTGCGGGAGTTGCTAACAGAAAACAGGCTCGCTCTAAATATGGAGCTAAGAGACCAAAAGCAGGTAAATAACATGAAAGATCATTGATTTTTCATGCGGCAAATTTGTGTCTCTGTGCAAATTCGTATGGATTTGGCAGCGCATAAGATTCGCATGATTTACCATGTACCACAAAAAACTAATTAGTGTTGGGATTCTGATAGAACACCTTTTTTCATAAAAAGGTCATAAAAGAAAACCGCGCGAACACAAAGTTTTAAAAATGTGAGTACCGTTGATTTAATCAAATAGTGGACAATCCGCCAGTTGGACGGGTGCGCTATCAGTAATTAAGGAGGGAAGAATCGTGCCACGTAAAGGACATATTCAAAAAAGAGACGTATTAGCAGATCCTATTTACGGTAATAAAGTGGTTACCAAGCTTATCAACAATGTTATGTTAGATGGCAAGAAGGGTGTAGCCCAGAAGATCGTATACGGAGCATTTTCCAGAGTAGAAGAGAAGGCACAGAAACCGGCATTGGATGTATTTGAGTCTGCGATGAATAATATTATGCCAATGCTTGAGTGTAAGGCAAGACGTATCGGAGGTGCTACGTACCAGGTTCCACTTGAAGTAAAGCCGGACCGTCGTCAGACATTGGGACTTCGCTGGTTGGTGTTTTTTGCACGCAAGAGAGGCGAGAAGACCATGGAGGAAAGACTTGCGAATGAGATTCTGGATGCATCAAACAATACAGGTGCAGCAGTGAAGAGAAAAGAAGATATGCACAAAATGGCAGAGGCAAACAAGGCTTTTGCGCATTACAGATTCTAACTGTATTCAATATTGTGCGCGAAATCCTCGGCTTTCGCACATTATCGTTTCTAAATTTTTAAGGAGGAAGAACTTTGGCTGGGAGAGAATATCCTTTAGAGAGAACCAGAAACATCGGTATCATGGCGCATATTGATGCTGGTAAGACTACTCTTACAGAGCGTATCTTATACTATACCGGTGTTAATTATAAGATTGGTGATACCCATGAGGGTACTGCGACTATGGACTGGATGGAGCAGGAGCAGGAAAGAGGTATCACAATCACATCAGCCGCTACGACATGTCACTGGACACATCAGGAGAATGCAAAGCCACAGGAGGGTGCTTTGGAGCATCGTATCAATATTATTGATACTCCGGGCCATGTGGATTTTACAGTAGAAGTTGAGCGTTCCCTTCGTGTGTTGGACGGCGCTGTAGGCGTTTTCTGTGCGAAGGGTGGCGTAGAGCCACAGTCAGAAAATGTATGGCGTCAGGCTGATACCTACAATGTACCTAGAATGGCATTTATCAATAAGATGGATATATTGGGAGCTAATTTCTATGGTGCGGTAGACCAGATTCGGACAAGATTAGGTAAAAATGCAATTATTCTTCAGATACCAATTGGTAAAGAAGACGATTTTAAAGGAATCATTGATTTGATGGAGAAGAAAGCCTATATCTACAATGATGATAAGGGTGACGATATCACAATCACAGAGATTCCACAAGATATGGCAGATGAGGCGGAACTTTATTACTCTGAGATGATTGAAAAGATTTGTGAGTTGGATGACGATCTGACAATGATGTATCTTGAGGGTGAGGAGCCTACTATTGAGCAGTTAAAAGCTGCTTTGAGAAAAGGTACATGTGAATGTACAGCGGTTCCAGTTTGTTGTGGATCTGCATACAGAAATAAAGGTGTACAGAAACTTCTTGATGCAATACTCGATTATATGCCAGCACCGACAGATATTCCATCTATCAAAGGTACAGACTTAGAGGGCAATGAAGTTGAGCGTCATTCTTCGGACGAGGAACCATTTTCAGCACTTGCTTTCAAGATTATGGCGGACCCATTTGTTGGTAAACTTGCATTTTTTAGAGTGTACTCAGGTACAATGAATTCCGGTTCTTATGTATTGAACGCTACAAAAGATAAGAAGGAGCGTGTAGGACGTATCTTACAGATGCATGCGAACAAGAGACAGGAGTTAGATAAAGTATACTCTGGAGATATAGCGGCAGCAGTTGGATTTAAGTTTACAACAACAGGAGATACAATCTGTGATGATCAGCATCCTGTAATTTTAGAGTCGATGGAATTTCCTGAGCCAGTTATTGAGCTTGCTATTGAGCCGAAAACAAAGGCAGGACAAGGAAAGATGGGAGAGGCGCTTGCAAAGCTTGCAGAAGAAGATCCGACTTTCCGCGCGCACACCAATCAGGAGACTGGACAGACGATTATTGCCGGTATGGGTGAACTTCATCTTGAGATTATTGTAGATAGACTTCTTCGTGAGTTTAAGGTTGAGGCAAATGTCGGTGCACCACAGGTTGCTTACAAGGAGGCTATTACAAAAGAGGTAGAAGTTGATTCTAAGTATGTGAAGCAGTCCGGTGGACGTGGACAGTATGGTCATTGTAAAGTGCGGTTCGCTCCAATGGATGCAAATGGCGAAGAACTCTTCAAGTTTGAATCTTCTGTTGTCGGCGGTGCGATTCCAAAGGAATATATTCCGGCTGTCGGCGAAGGAATTGAGGAGGCTACACAGGCTGGTATTCTTGGCGGATTCCCTGTGGTTGGCGTATATGCAAACGTATTTGACGGTTCGTATCATGAGGTGGACTCATCAGAAATGGCATTCCACATTGCAGGTTCTCTTGCATTTAAAGAGGCAATGCAGAAGGCAGCGCCGGTGCTTCTTGAGCCAATTATGAAGGTTGAAGTAACAATGCCTGAGGAATATATGGGTGATGTAATTGGCGATATCAATTCGCGTCGCGGACGGATTGAAGGCATGGATGACCTTGGCGGTGGAAAGATTGTTAGAGGTTATGTGCCGCTTGCAGAGATGTTTGGTTATTCTACAGATTTGCGTTCTAAGACACAAGGACGCGGAAACTACTCTATGTTCTTTGAGAAGTATGAGCAGGTTCCAAAGCAGGTACAGGAAAAGGTACTTGCGGCAAAAACAAAATAATGATTATTGTTCACACTTTATAATATCATATTTAACAGGGTATGTTGAACGAGATGACAGGGGATCGCGAACAGTAATGTAAATAAAAGATTACTTTTCACGGGTCAGGAATGTGCACAAACTGCGTATTCCGTGAGAATATGATTTAGAAATGAGGGGGGCGATTTTTGCGAAGTAAAACCTCAATTATTGCCCCGAATCGTTACTATGAGTGGATCGCATGCCGTGAATAGTAATAATAAAGGGCTTTTCAGCAGGTATTTTATAAATAGTGCTTGAAAAATTCCTATATTTTGACTATAATGAGAATAGTTGGGTTAAGTTATAATTTATAGTAAGTTTTTTAAGGAGGACTTTTAGAATGGCAAAGGCTAAATTTGAAAGAAGTAAACCCCATTGCAACATTGGTACTATCGGACATGTTGACCATGGTAAAACAACATTGACAGCTGCGATTACAAAGGTATTGGCTGCTAGAGTTGCAGGTAACGTAGCTACAGATTTCGAGAATATTGATAAGGCTCCAGAAGAAAGAGAGCGTGGTATTACAATCAATACTGCACACGTTGAGTATGAGACAGAGAACAGACATTATGCACACGTTGACTGCCCGGGCCATGCTGACTATGTAAAGAACATGATTACAGGTGCTGCACAGATGGATGGCGCTATCCTTGTTGTTGCTGCAACGGATGGTGTAATGGCACAGACAAAGGAGCATATTCTTCTTTCTCGTCAGGTTGGTGTTCCTAAAATTGTTGTATTCTTGAACAAGTGCGATATGGTTGATGATCCAGAGTTGATCGAGCTTGTTGAGATGGAAGTAACAGAGCAGCTCGAGGAGTATGAGTTTACAGATTGCCCTATTGTTAAGGGTTCTGCATTAAAGGCTTTGGAAGATCCTAGCAGTGAGTGGGGTGATAAGATTATCGAGCTGATGAATACTGTTGATGAGCATATTCCTGAGCCTGTACGTGATACAGATAAGCCATTCCTTATGCCAATCGAGGATATTTTCACAATCACAGGACGTGGTACTGTTGCGACAGGTCGTGTTGAGCGTGGTACACTTCACCTTAATGAGGAAGTTGAGATTGTTGGTATCAGTGAAGAGACAAAGAAGACAGTTTGTACAGGCATTGAGATGTTCAAAAAGCTTCTTGATGAGGCTCGTGCTGGTGATAACATTGGTGCATTGCTTCGTGGTATTCAGAGAACAGAGATTCAGAGAGGACAGGTTCTCGCTAAGCCTGGTACAGTTACATGCCACAAGAAATTTACAGCACAGGTTTATGTGTTGACAAAAGATGAAGGTGGACGTCATACACCGTTCTTCAATAACTATAGACCACAGTTCTATTTTAGAACAACAGACGTTACAGGTGTCTGCAATCTGCCAGATGGTACAGATATGTGTATGCCTGGTGATAACGTTGAGATGACAATTGAGCTGATTCATCCAATCGCTATGGAACAGGGACTTACATTCGCTATTCGTGAGGGTGGTAGAACTGTTGGTTCAGGAAGGGTTGCTACTATCATCGAGTAATTAGTAAAAAGCTGGATTTTATGGGGCTTTCTGGAATTTCAGAAAGCCCCTTTTTACTAAAATAATAACCTTGATTTAAATAAGTGGCTCTAAAATGGCTCTATAAATGTTAATATGTACAATCTAATAATTAGATGATACAATAGAATTATCAAATTTGGGGGAAACTAAGTTATGATTTCTTTTACTTCAGTTCAGATTAATAATTTAGAGTCATATGATGAGTTGTTAGATTGTATTCCGGAATCTCTTGTTGATGAGGACGTAATAAAAGTTCTAAAAAATAATTTGGCAACGAAATGTGATGAAATCAGGATTGAATATCCATATTATGATACGGATTATTTAAGCACATTTTATATTCATTATGCTCAAAAATTGAGGAATTACGATAAGAAATGTTGTCGCTTGCACATTTTAAAAAATGAAGAATATTATGGATATATAGTGTTGCGTCCAACAGTCGTTGGTACAAAATTTGGAAGAACACTAATTAATCCAAGAATACTAATTAATGAAAAGGCATATATTGCATTGTACGATTTTAAGGCGCATATAGCTGGAAATTCAATGGCAATAAGTAGCTTTCCATGGAAATCGCAAGAAACAGATATTTCTGTTTGTGCACATACGGCAACATGGACAATTCTACGTTATTTTGGTAATAAATTTAGAAATTACGCCGATACTACTATTGGTGAAATAGTTAATGTGGTTAATAACGATTGGGGAAGAAAAACACCTTCAATAGGTTTAAATCCTATTCAGGTTTCAGATATATTAAAAAAATATGGATTTAGTCCGCTTATTCTTCAATGTGAGAAAGAATTAGATGATAAATTTATTGAAGAGGTAATGGCATATATTGAATCAGGGTTGCCTATGGTTGGATTTTTATATCCTATAAGACATGCAGTTTCAATTATAGGTCATGGATTAATAGATAAAGATATTTTGGATGATAAAATATTAGTTAAAAATATTATGGATTCGGATATTGATGTTGTTCCCCATGTAAAATTAGTGAGTGATATTTATGTAATGGATGATAATCTTTTTCCTTATAAAAAAATGAAGCTTGGCTGGGCAGATAGTCAAGGTGATATGAAATATGGGGCAGCTGAACTAAAATATTGTGTAGTTCCTTTATATTCTAGGATGCAGTTGGTTTATAACGAGGTTTATGCAAGATTTAAGACGTGGATGAAAGAGAGAGTAATGGATTGGGAAACTCCATGTGTTTCTAGAATTTATATAACTTCAGCAAATTCATTAAAGAGTGAGGCTTTACAGACTAAAGATATGAATGAGCAGTTGGTAGAGGTTATATTAAATCTATCATTGCCAAGATTTGTATGGTGTATAGATTTAGCAAATTTTCAAGAATATAAGTTAGGACTTACAGCTGGGAGAATTATAATTGATACTACGGCGGCTACTTTAGATGAAGAACCGTGGATATTGCGTCATGATAAAAATGGAATTGAATATATGGATATTGATAATCAAATATTCTGTTCAAAAAATTGTCATTATATTAAGGCAAGTATTGCACCATACAAAATGTATCAACATAATTTGGTGGAATGTGATGTAGAAGGTGAGGATGAGAAACATGAATGATTATATTCCTGAAGAGTATTCGAACGTAATTAAATCACTAGAGCCAATTGTAGAAAAATATGAATTAGATTCAGTAATGGTATCTAGCATTGTGCGAGGATCTATTGAAAAAGAGGAGCAACCGATTCAGCCAGCTTCAAAGGTTTGGAAATCGAAAGATGGAAACGTATATACGGTGAAACCGGCAAATATTAAAGTGAATTTATCCTTTGCATTAGCAAATGCATTTCGGCTTAAAACAGTGATTTCCCAGAAAGACATTTGGTTGGTGCTAGCTATAATACATCTAATTGTTGATTTATTTACTAGTGCTGTAAAAAGGGTAGATGAGGCATCGGCATTGATATTATTGGCAATATTTAGATTACAAGAGGCAACAGAATCAGAGATTAAAGAGTATGCGTCGAAAATTGTACCTCAAAGTAGTAATCTGATAATTAATGATAAGTTGGTGCAAGAAGCGTTAGATAATCTTGAAGAATTAAAGTGTATAAGATTAGAAAGTGGTAGTTATAGAGTAATAGAAACAATTGGAAGTTCTTTATATAGCTATGAAAAGACTGAAAATTAAAATAAATTTCTTTACGAAAACAAGTATTTATGCTATGATACTTAAATAGAGGGTGTGATATGGAGGGAGAATTATGGCTCAATTGAAATTAAAGCAATCTTGTTATAAAGGTATTGAAGATGTGGTTGTTAAAGAAATTCGTAGAACCTCTGCACATAAAACGTTGGTTAATGAAGCTAATAGGGAAATAGAGAAAAATAGAATTCGTTATGCAACTGCATATAATAAAGCAGGATCATATCTAAATAATTAAGAGATATTTCTTTAGCTGTATTGTATAAACAATACAGCTTTTCTTTTTTATTCGCTGTCGCTCTTATTTTTCTTAAATTGCCGCTCCAATTGTTCATTTCGGAGTTTCATTCTTGTAGCATTGTCTATATCCTCATACACTTTCTTTGTCACTGGCAAGGTGGAGTAATCAGCAATTTTCTGTTTTTTCCAAATATCAAACATATCCTTTGGCGTAAAGTAGGATTCAAAACTTTCCCGGCTCTCATTCAGTGAAGCAAGGAATTGACACATATCCGCATTATACAAGTGTCCTTTTTCATTCCCGTAGAATTTAATATTGGCATACCAACGGTTATCTTCGGTTTCTATGTCATTGAAAAATTTATCGTTGATTTCCAGTTCATAGCGCAATTCTTTTAATTCGTTTAACTCCAACAGAAAACTGATAATATCGCCCATAGACGATAAAGAAAATTCATTGTCTGAAATACCAAAAAGCCAATCCAAAGAAACGTGATATTGCTTTGCTATGGCATAGAGTACCTCGTTGGACGGAGATACCGTTCCATTCTCATAACTGGATAGGGTGGATTGCTTTATGCCTAGCTTTTTGCAAAATTCACTTTGGTTTAAACCTAGATTTTTACGGAGTTGTTTTATCCGTTCTGCTATCTGAATTGTATTATCCATACCGTTACCTCTTTTCTTTTTTGCTTTCTTATAGTATAGCACTTTCAATAAATATTGACAACAGTAATAAATATGAAAAGTACAGATAAAAATTATTGACATAAATGATAGAGGGTGCTAAAATATCATTAATACTAATAAATAGTGAAATAAATGATAAGGAGAGATTGCATGAACGGACAGAACTACTTATTGACTGCCGGAGAAGTTGCGGAAACATTGGGTGTTTCCAAAGGACACGCTTACAAATTGATAAGAGAATTAAATGAAGAATTACAGAGCAAAGGCTACCTTGTTGTTGCCGGGAAAGTGCCAAAGGCATTTTGGGAAACAAAGTTTTATGGTTACAATCAGCCGAACCAAACCGCATGAAAGGGGGATAAGAAATGTCTGCTTCAAGAGATGAAAAGACCGGGAAATGGACTGCTCAATGCTATTACGAAAACTGGAAAGGGGAGAAGAAGCACAAAAAGAAGCGTGGTTTTGCCACGAAGAAAGAAGCGTTGGAATGGGAAAGAGAATTTCTGAAAAGTACATCTGCCAATATGGATATGATGTTAGGCGCATTTGTTGATGTGTATTTTCGGGATAAGGCAGGAGAATTAAAGGAACGCACGATAAAAAACAAGCAGTACATGATAGAAGCTCATGTATTACCGTATTTTGAGAATAAGCAAATGAACGAAATAAGCCCCTCTGACATTATCCAGTGGCAGAACGCTATCAGAACAAAAGGATATTCGCAGACTTATTTACGCATGGTGCAAAATCAGATTACAGCATTGTTTACTCATGCAAGTAACATTTACAATCTCAACAATAACCCATGTAAAAAGGTTAAGAAAATGGGAAAGTCTGACGCTGACAAGCTGAACTTTTGGACGAAAGACGAATACGATTGTTTCATTAACGGCATTGACCGGGAAAGCAAGTATTATGTAATATTTGAAATTCTCTTTTGGACGGGGTGCAGAGAGGGAGATGCTTACGGTAAAATAAGACTAAAGTTAGAACAAATCCAGTAAATACAAGGGTTTGAGCTGATTTAGTCCTTTCTCAAAATTGCAACGAAGCAAGGTATTGATGGGAGGCAGCGCTGTTTTACCAATCAAATATCTCACAAACGCCCATGATGCATCAGGGTTTCGGCGGGAATAAAAGTCATGTGGTTTTGGAGGTGAAGATTGTTTTTCTGATGCAAAAATATATAAAAATTATCTAGGCAGGACTAAATTAGCTCTTGAAGTGGCAGGTGCCACGGTTGCATAGCTGATATAGTCCTGTTTTTATTGCAAAAAGAGAGGATGTGAACGGTTATGACAAAAAGAGAGCTGATTGAGTTCCTAAACGAACTGGTGGAATTAGCCAGTGAGGAAAACAAAACGAAGGCAGTATCGGTAAAAGAAAAATTTATCAGTGATTTTGAAAAGAGTTACGAATACGAAAAGGAGGCAGTCACGGAAGTTTCAAAGCTACCGTCACACTATATAGCAGCAATGCCGGATTCCGTGCAGGAAGAAATCAGGCAGAAAGTAATGGCAGTGCTGGCAGAGCATGGCGAATGTACCCCTGAAAATGTTGACCGTGCCATGAGTTCCAAAATCTATGATTTAGACGATCTGATTGACATTCGTGAGTATGTCGAGCGGATGGAGGCGGAACAGAGGAAGAAAGCGGAGCAGAAAAGGAGGGGCGGCAGATGATAGCAGCAGTTGTGTTTGTAATTGCACTTTCAAGATCAGCAGGGCTGGCAGACAGAAAAATGGAGGAGATCTACATGCTTTCCGATGTAAGAGAGACGGGTGGCGTGGATGGGAATTAACGTAAGGGTGCAGGACGCTCCAAAGCCGGATGGAATTATTGCGGCAGAGGTAAACTTGGAAAAAGATTTACAAGACTGTATGCGCTGCAGGTTCTTTTACGGAAATAACAGCCAGTGTCTCGCCATGAAGTGTGTCAGGGAAGAAAGCAAGCCTGAAATCGCGGAGCAGGACAAGGAAGATATGTGCTTTGGATGTCCGTACAGACAATCGGAAAGGTATTGTTTTCCCTGCATGAGAAAGATTTTAAGGAGAGATAAAGCAACATGAAAAAAATATGGAGGAAGAATCAAATGGAAAAACATATTGAAGTAATCGGGATCGACCACGGATGGTCGAACATGAAAACAGCCACACAGATTTTTACAACAGGGGTAAAGGAGATCACAACAGAACCTGCATTTTATGATGACGTGGTGGAACTGGACGGAAAGTATTACAAGGTAGGCGGGAAACGTCTTGAGGTCAGGGACACCAAAGTTGAGAATGACAACTTCTACCTGCTTACCCTTGCGGCAGTCGCAAAGGAACTGAACAGGCGGGGGATGAAAAATGCAGATGTCCTTTTATCGGTAGGGCTTCCCCTGACAAGGTTCGGTGCGGAGAAGCAGGACTTCATTGATTACCTGTCAAAGAAGAAAGAGGTCGCTTTCCGTTTTGAGAAAGAGAGGTATGCGGCAAGGATAGCAAGGGTGTCCGTGTTCCCACAATGCTATGCGGCGGTTGCGGAGCAGTTGAAAACGCTGCCGGAGCGTGTGGTGGTGGTGGACATAGGGAGCTGGACGATTGACATCATGCCGATACAGAACGGCAAGCCGAATGAGGCAGAATGTATCACAAGCCAGCAGGGGCTTATCCGCTGCATGAGGACGATCAATGAGGAATGTAACAGGCAGATCGGGCAGGAGCTTGAGGAAAATGTGATACAGCAGGTCATGGCAACCGGGGAAGCGGCGCTGCCGGATAAGTACATGAACATTGTAAGGGACTGCCTGCGTGATTTTGCACAGAAAGTCTACAATACACTGAAAGAACACGGTTACAACCTCGATGTGATACCGATTGTATTCGTAGGCGGCGGGGCGGCAGTCATGCGGCTGTTCGGTTCACATGACAGCGGGAATATCCGGTACATTGAGGACATCAAGGCAAATGCAAAGGGGTATGAACAGCTTGGCAGGATTTTCCTTGCAAAGCATCGTAACCAGATTGGATAGGGGTGGGGCATATGGCAAAATCAAATATCTGCTATCATAATGTCCGGCTCAACCTTGACAATGAACAGCATTGCAGGATACACAAGGTTCTGGCGGAGCTGAATACGGAAATACACAAATCTGTCAACCAGTTCATTGTCGATGCGGTAGATTACTATATCCGCAGCCTGAATGATGAAAGCCTTGTGAAAGGGGCAGGGGAACAGAAAAAAGAAGCAGGGTACATTACAAGGGAAGATCTGGACGGTATACGGTCAGAGTTGAAAAATGAAGTCAAGAGTGAGATTATCATGCTGCTTGGGGCGGCGCTCGGAGCCGGGACGGTGCGGGTGGCGGAGGGAGCCACGGGCAGGGGCGGCATGGATATTAAGGAAACGGAAACATTAGGTGATACAAAGGAAATAGAATACCCAACCATGATGGAACTGGTTGACGGCTGGGGATAGGAGGGATGTTTTATGGCGGGAATGGTTTTCAGAAAGACCGGGGTGGTACTGCTTACCATATTGAAATGGATATTGCAGGCTGTGCTTGTAGCATTGAAACTGGTGCTTGGGATAGCGAAACTGTTCCTGCTGCTGCTCGCCCTTGTTATGAGGATTGTGCTGACCATGATAGGCGTTTCGGTTAGCAGACAATGAGAGGAGATTAAAAATGAAAAGGAAAAAAATGACAGAAGAAGAAAGGAGACAACGGAGATATGAAATGTCGGAGACATACCGCAAGAAAGTATTGAGGTTCACTCTGTAATTCAATTCCACAACCGATATGGAGGCGCGGGAATGGTTTGAAAAGAATAAGGAATTGTAGGAAAATAAGTGATGCAGATTG
>DEPD01000115.1:0-129 GCA_002358575.1 Lachnospiraceae bacterium UBA3401
ATCCACGGACAGCATACCCGGAACCTGCTCGACCTGTCTGGAAAGCAGTTCATGGTAAATGTCCATGAGTAGCTGTTCCTCAAAAGGAGAGCGGGAAAAGAACTGCTGCATGGGGCGGACATACTTCTC
>DEPD01000115.1:460-11031 GCA_002358575.1 Lachnospiraceae bacterium UBA3401
GTTTTTTAATTCCTCATATACCAAACACTCGCTATTTGCATCATTGCCGTGTTGTCGTCAGTCAACGATAGTCCGGAACAGTTTCCTTTGTGGTTCTGAATGGAAACAGGGAAGATAATTCTGAAAATATTTCTCAAGTTCTGTTTGAAGCAAAAGGCTGTTTTCTTCATCGGCATACTAGTTTTCTAAAGCAATGGGATCAAACATGGTTGGATTCGTCATAATACCACCCCTTTTATTTTATTATAACAGAAAAAGAAGGCACTGGCCACCGGAAGTTCACTGTAGTACTAGAGTCTGTTTGAAAAATGCTTTCTATCAGATGTGTGTCACAGTTTGTGGGAGATTTGCGCCAAATAAAGGGCGCATAGTGGGCTATGTAATCTGGATTTAGTGCAAATCTCGCGCAAAATGGGGCGTTGTAAGCAAAAAAGCGAAACAGGGACAGATTTAGAAGTAGGGCGAAATGAAGAAATACGTAAAAATTCCCGCCTCTTAAATAAGAGATGGGAATTTTTACGTATTCTGTAATCTTAAATCTGATAATCAATAATGGATACACCAATCTTTTCAGGTTGAAGCAAGTCATTAATAATATTTTTGCAGTTTTCTGCGGCAGTGTTTCCAAATGCTGCATTTTCACCGAATAATCGATTATAAGCATCTTTAAATTCGCTGGTGGTGAGATCAATCGTATTATCGAAGCTCATTTTTTTATTTTCACTGTCAAAAGTTAATCCTATCTTGGAAAGATTCTCTTTGTTGTCAAGACACAGTTGATTTAATTTGCCAATTAACTCAATGTGGTCTGTGTTGTCTGCGTTATAGATAGACTTTGCAACATAACCAAGGCAATCTTTAATGGAATTTTGAAATTCAGGGTCAGAAAAGTTTGCTTGTATAAGCTTGTTGCTGTTCTGTAAAGCGGATATTGCTGAACCAGCAAGTGTTATATTGGCAGCGAGTGCTACATCAGTTTTTTGGTATTTGGTAGTTCTGTTTATTTTATGTTCAACAACGTTATATTCTGCATCATCGGCCATATCTTCTAACTTGCGCATAATTTTATCTGCTTTGCCAATAAAGGAATCATGTCCGACAAACAGTTCATTAATTGCTTTGTCTTTCGCGTTTGCAAAAGTTTTGCTATTGAGTGTATATTTGCCTTTTTCTTTTGTAATACCAATTTTTTTTAGGTCTTTTTCATGTTTCGAGAACAAATTTTTTAGTTTGGAAATTTGCTTTTTTACATCTTTATCTGTTATGGAAGCAGAGCTGCTTTCCAATTCATTATAGGATTTTAGAAAATCTTCTAAACGTTTTTCCACTAAATCTTTTGAAGTTCCGCCTGGAGAGTAGCGCTTTAGCGCTTTTAATTTTTGGCGAAAAGTTTCCTCTTTGTCTTGAAGTTTTTTAATATCCGTGTCGGTTTCTACTATTTTTTTAGTATAAGAACTTGTATAGGAAAAATTATTATTTACGATTTTTTCTATAAGGTCCATTGGCAAAAATGGTTTTAATTGAACTGCCATGTGTATCCCTCCTAATTTGATGAATAGACTATCGGATTTTTCTACACCTGCTTTTGCGGGTGTTCAAACACAAAAAATATTGGGTCTATGTTATAAATAATATCGGCAGATAGACAGTAAAGTTATAGGTCTTTTTGGAAAAATATGAATTAGAGATTTCTTAGAGAAAACTATGCTACAATATCCGTGTGTAAAAATGAAAGAATACAATACATGGAGGGAAGTTATGAGAAGAAAATCAATCGTTACAAAAGCGGCAGTTCTTTTTATGGCAACGGCAGTCGGTGCTATGACAGTCGGCTGCGGTGCCAAGGAGCAAACTATCAGTAATGAGAAAAGTTCAAAAATTTCGACAGAGGCAGACAAGACAGAAGTGAGTTCTAGCGAGTATGGACAGAAAGATGAGATAGCAAGCGGAGGAATGGGACGCTATGTAGAAACAAATGTTCTAGAAGGCGAAACGTTTTATGACAAGGTGGAACAACAGACTTTAAGCGATGGTCAGATGATTTTTCTAAATAGTCTTACAAAACAGAAAATTGTGTCAAAAGACAATGGTGCGACATGGAACACAGAGACAGATGAGGGGTTTTCTAGCTTCATTGAGGAACATTATCCGGCAGCGTCAGCTATCGCAAAAGATGGAACAATTGCTATCGTTGGCATGGATAAAATAGAGGGTACAGAGAATGATTATGAATACAACCTCTATATTTATAATACAGATGGTACTATAAAGCAGATTGCTGTTCCGCTGCCAGACACAAATTCTAACTTGAGGACGCTTGCGTTTGACGAGCAAGGAATTTTGTATGCGTTTGCGTCAGGGTGCAAGACAATCTATCAGGTGGATGTCAGTGCAGGTACAGCGGAAAAATTGTTGACACTTGAGGACACAACAGATTTGCTGGAATGTAAGAATGGCATTTTGATGTGTCTGACATTTGAGAAGATTTTTTTATATGATTTGGAAGAGAAGCGTTTTATTGAAGATGAAGTGTTAGACAGCTTTGTCGATCAAAACTATAACGAGATGTCATGGACAGGAGGTGGGTACACAGCGTATACTTTTCTGGGTGCGGACAAAACCATCTATGTAGCAGGGGAAAAAGGCTTGTACCGTCATGTTATTGGCGGAGGTGCAGTAGAACAGATAATCGATGGAAGTCTTTCTTCGTTAGGAGATCCTACCTATAGCATTTTGGCAATGACAATGAATGACAAAAATGAGTTTTTTGCAGTGTACAATGGCGGTAAAATTGTAAAATTTGTATATGACGCTACGGTTCCATCTGTTCCAAATGACAAAATCACGGTATACAGTTTAAGTGAAGATGATTTGGTAAAACAGACAATTTCAGCATATCAGACACAGTATCCCAATCTGTTTATCGAATATCAGATTGGAATGGACGAAGGCGGCATCACAAGAGAGGATGCACTGAAAAAGTTAAATACACAATTGCTTAGTGGCAGCGGTCCGGATGTTATTATGCTGGACGGTATTAATATTGATACTTATGCAGAAAAAGGTGTACTAATGGATTTGTCTGATATCGTCAATGAGGTTGATCAGAGTGAGGGGCTTTATAAGAATTTAATGAATGCGATTCAGACAGATGACAAGATGTATGCTGTTCCTGCAAAGTTCTTTATCCCTGTGATTTTTGGTGACGAGACGTATGTGGGCAGCGCAAATGACTATCAGTCGATAGCGGATATGGCAGAAAAGGCAAGAGAAGCATATCCTGACACTACTATTTTGAGTGTGTGCTCGGCATCTGGCATTATGAGAAAATTTATGCCAGTGTGTGCACCGACATGGAAGGAGGCAAATGGGCAGCTCAATCAGGGCAAAGTGCGAGAATTTTTAGAGCAGTCAAGGAGGCTCTATGACGTGGAGATGAACGGCACACCAGAAGAGTATATCAGTATGTACCAGCAGAATGTAATGGATGAAAGTGGAAGATACTATGAGGAAAACAAGTACTTTATGATGACGCAGGACACCTCTTATCTCATGCAGCAGACACCATTTGCATATGGGGAGGTAGTCAGTACAAGTACTTATAGGGATATGCTGTCTGTGCCAAGAATTAAAGGGTTGGAAAGTACACAGATAAAACTGATGAGCGGACAGTGCAGCAATGTCTATCATCCAGGATCGATTGCTGGAATTAATACAGCGACCAAGAATGCAGATGCGGCGAAGCAGTTTGTGCGAATGATGCTTGGCGCGACTGTTCAGGAGACAATACAGTTTGGGATTCCTGTAAATAAGAAAGCGCTGCCAGCGCAGTTTGCCTATGATGAGAGTGAGCTTGGCGATGACGGCGGACAGTTCTATATGAGCTTTTCGACGAAGGATGGTACGCATATAAGCTATACGATTTATCCAGTAAATCAGGAAGGAATTGACAAGCTAGAGGCGTGGATCGCACAGCTTGACACCCCATATTTGAGCGATACTGTACTGGAAGCTGTAGTTTACGCAGAGGGCAAAAAATACCTTGAGGGTGCACAGGATATTGACGCGGCAGTGAAAGCGATTGTGGACAGTGTGGAGATTTATCTTTTTGAATAATATATGGTGCAAAGAATGGGTGTAAAAGAATGAAACGTTTTCGGGAATTTGCTTATTTTATGGCTTTTATCGGTGTGAGTTTGGCAGGGGTGTTGATTTTTGTGCTGATTCCTTTCGCAGATGTGGTGCGGCGTTCTTTTTTGACAGTGATGACAGGGGAATTTGCAGGACTAAAAAATTATAGTATGGTGATTTACAATCAGGCGTTTCGCCTTGCGGTAAAGAACACGCTCCATTTTGTGGGCGTGGCAATACCGCTGCTGGTTATAATCGGTTTGGCAGCAGCACTTGTACTTAGCAAGATACAGGATATTCATGTGATAAAAAGCCTATATTTGTTTCCAATGGCAATGCCGACAGCAACAGTGGTTATTGTGTGGAGAATGTTTTTTTACAGGCAGGATTTTGAAAGTCTGGTTGTCAGCTATTTGTGGAAAAACACAGGATATACCATTGTGCTGTGGCTTGCAGGAATTGCGGGAATCCCAAATGAATTGATTGAGGCGTCAAAAGTGGATGGCGCGAACAAATTTCAATGTTTGATATTTGTAAAGTTGCCATGTTTGAAGGGCAGTGTCTACACAATTGTGATTTTATCGTTTTTAAATTCCATGAAAATCTATAGGGAAGCGTATCTTGTCGGTGGTTCTTACCCAGGAAAAGACATTTATCTTTTGCAGCATACATTTAACAATTGGTATGTGAATCTGGAATTTGACAAGATGGCAGCGGCGAGTGTTTTGGTGGCTGTGGTGCTGTTTGTGTTTATCTTATTATTTCAGTATTACAGTCAGAATTAAGGAAGGATAGTTCATTAGGTAGTAGGAGACTTAAAGTGAAGTTAAGAAAGCTTCTCCGCACAGCGTCGGAGGCAGTTACAAAATTGATATTTATTGCAGCAGGAATTATAATCTGTGCGCCAGTGTTTCTCGTTGTGACAGGTTCTGTTATGGGAAAAGGGGATTTGTACGAGTGTTTGGCACCCGTGTTTGAACATGGGACAGGATTTGTATCATGGAAACTGATTCCACAGTATCCTACAGTGGAAAATTACACTCGACTGCTTTTTTACTCACCAGAATTTTTTGTATTGTTCTGGAACTCGGTGAAGATGGTTGGTTTGATTTTGTTAGGGCAGATGGCAGTAGGCATTCCGGCAGCGTGGGCATTTGCAACATATGCAGTAAAAGGAAAAAATGTGCTTTTTACCATCTATATTGTACTGATGCTTTTGCCTTTTCAGGTGACAATGCTTTCTAGTTATCTGACTCTTGATAGATTGTCGCTGCTGGATACCCATTGGGCGGTTATTCTTCCTGCGGTGTTCAGCACATTTCCTATTTTTGTGATTTACGGTGGATTTCGAGCAATCCCAAAGTCCTTGATTGAGGCTGCAAGAATAGACGGGGCAGGAGAGGTCTATATCTTTTTTATGGTGGGGATAGGACTTGGAAAAGGTGGAATCCTCTCGGCGTTGGTACTTGGATTTTTGGAGTATTGGAATATGATTGAGCAGCCGTTTGCATTTTTAGAAGATAAGATTTTATGGCCATTATCGCTGTATTTACCTGAAATTAGCTGGACGCAGGCAGGGTTTGCGTTTGCGGCGTCTGTAGTAATGCTAATTCCAGCAGTTTTTGTGTTTGTGATGGGACAGGATTATTTGGAGCAGGGGATTATTTATTCTGGATTGAAGGGTTAGGAAAGGACTTGTATCATGGAGAAGGATGAGGAGAAGCTTTTTGCTCGTAAGCGGATGGAGAAGTGGATAAAAATATTTTTGATATTTCTGGCATTTGTTTGGCTGTGTACAATCATTTCAAAGAGCATCTATGTGTCAGGCCTGCCTCTTGTAAAAACGGATACGGCAACAAAAAAGTATGTGGAACATATTGTGGAGACAGATGGAATTGTGACCGCAGGCGGCGAAGTTGCTGTGAATACGCAAGCGGGATTACGAGTGGATAAGATTTATGTCCGGCAAGGTGATGCAGTGAAAGCAGGAGATATTCTTTTTACCATTGACACGGCTGATATTGCCGAACTGATAAGCGCAAAGGAGACAGAGCTTTCTAAAATTCAGTGTAATCTCTCGGATTTTCAGGTGAATGCAGTGATTGATGCACAGAAAAAAGAAGTGGCGATTCTGTGGGCAAAAGAAGATTATGAGACGGCGGATAAGGAGACTGCGTTGACAAAAAATCGCGCGAAAGCGGTCTTGGAGAAGGCGGAGGAGGCACTTGAAAAACATCTTGCAGATCCGGTTCCGTACACTGCGGACAATGCACGGCGCAATGCATGGGAGGTGTATCATGATTGGATAAATAAAGGGTATCGTATTGCAGATGAGATTACAGCAAAAGAGCGCGAGATTCAGCGGTTGGAGGAACAACTTGCTGCGTTGGAAAATCGTGCTGACACAACAGAGGAAATAGGAGAAAGTGAATCGCCAAAAGTGTTGTCAGGAGCAGTAGGAAGTTTAGCGGATACAATAGAGAAGAGCGAAAATAGTACTACTCATGTAGAGATAGATAAGAAAATAGAGAATGAAGAGAATTCAAAAACAGAAGATATAGGATCAGAAAATATAGAAACAGAGAATCCAAAAACAGAAAACACAGAAATAGAGAATCCGAAATTAGAAGATGAAGAAACAGAGAAAACAGAAACAGAGAATCCAAAGACAGAAAATACAGACGCAAAAGACACAGAAGAACCCCTCTCCTCACAGGAATCTAAAGAGAATCAAAATTTGGTGGACGAGGAAAAACGGACGGAATTGCTAAATAAAATAAAAAAGGCGAATAAACAATTGCTCACGTTGCGTGATCAGTTGACAAAGCATGATAGAGATGCAGTCACACAGCCAGATTATTCTGCGGAGGAAGCTGCGTATGATACATGGCAGAATACAAAGCTTACGCTTGAGGAAGCAGTACAGCGTGCAAAGGAAAATTATAATGATGCAAGTTATGCGCGTGAGGTGACATTGCGACAGAAAATGAGGGAGATTGCGGCTGCGGAAGTCACATCACGAGCGGATTCTACTGCCGAAGTCTATGAACTTGAGATAAATCAGGCAAGAACGCAGATAGAACGACTTCACGCAATAAAAAAGCAAAAAGGAGAAATTAAGGCAGAGAATGATGGCATTGTATCTAGGATTCAAATAGAGGTTGGCAGCAGAACAACAGATACTGCGGCACTTTTGTTGACAGATGAACAGCGTCCATGCCAGTTTAAGTTTCATATTACAAAGGAGGAAGGCAAATATATTCATTTAATGGATACTGTTGCTGTAAAATTGAATGGGCAGTCTTCGGAGATGGATATTACAGTAGACTATTTTACAGAGAATGCACAGGACGGATATGATATTGTCTGTCTACTTCCCGAAAATGTGGGACAACCTGGCTTGAGCGGGAGGGTCAAAAAAACAGTGCAGGGAGAATATCATGATTTGACACTTCCCGTGGAGGCTGTCTATGGGGAAAACGGCGCTTATTACATCTATACATTAAATGAAAAAGAGGGAATCCTTGGAAGTGAGTATTATGTCGAAAAAATAAAAGTACAGGTGAAAGATAAAAATGATCGCTACGCTGCAATTGAACTGGGAACAATCAGTGCTGACACAAAAGTTATTACCTACTCCACAAAAGAACTGAAACAAGGACAGAGTGTGCGGCCACAAGAGCAGTAGTGGTGAATGTAACAGTAAGGTTAAATTTTCACAATTGACAACGAATACGAATTGCACTATACTGATATACAGGTACTATATATAGTGCCATAATTTGATAATAAACACAAAATAAAAGAAAAATGCATATAAGGGAGTAGGATGCAAATGAGCGAAGAAATCGATTACAGTATGCTTTATCAGCCGAAAAAGGTGGTCTATGTAATCAAAAAAGATGGCAGTAAAGAGGTATTTAATGTGCAGAAAGTTATCGTTGCCGTTGGAAAATCTGCCTATCGTGCACTGACGAAATTTACCGATGCGGAGAAGCAGCAGATTTGTCAGCATGTTATCGAAAAAGTGGACGAGATGGAGAGTGAGCGGATTCCAATTCCGGTAATGCACAACATTGTTGAGAGTGCGTTAGAGGACGTGAAACCAATTGTGGCAAAAAGTTATCGCGATTACAGAAATTACAAACAAGATTTTGTGCGTATGATGGATGATGTGTACAAAAAAAGTCAATCCATTATGTATGTTGGCGATAAGGAGAATGCCAATACAGACTCTGCGCTTGTCTCTACAAAGAGAAGCCTTATTTTTAACCAGTTTAACAAGGAACTCTATCAGAAATTTTTCCTTACGACAGAGGAGATTCAGGCTTGTCGGGACGGATATATCTATATTCATGATATGTCAGCGCGGCGCGATACAATGAACTGTTGTCTTTTTGATGTACAAAGCGTGCTTTCCGGTGGTTTTGAGATGGGAAATATCTGGTATAACGAGCCAAAGTCGCTTGATGTGGCGTTTGACGTGATCGGTGACATTGTGCTCAGTGCGGCGAGTCAGCAATATGGGGGATTTACCGTTCCAGAGGTGGATAAAATTCTTGCGCCCTATGCCGAGAAGACATATCAATCAGCGATTGAGAAATATATAGGGCTTGGCATCGACCCAAAAAAGGCAGAAGAAGTGGCTGTTGCAGATGTGGAGCGCGAATTTGAGCAAGGATTCCAAGGGTGGGAGTACAAATTTAATACTGTGGCAAGCAGCCGCGGTGATTATCCATTTATCACAGTTACCGCTGGTATTGGAACAGAACGCTTTGCTAAGATGGCAACGATACAGATGCTAAATGTTCGACGAAAAGGACAAGGCAAAAAGGATTGTAAAAAGCCCGTTCTGTTTCCAAAGATTGTGTTTTTATATGATGAAAATCTTCATGGACCTGGAAAGCCGCTCGAGGATGTGTTTGAGGCAGGTGTTCGGTGCTCTGCAAAAACAATGTATCCTGATTGGCTTAGTTTGACAGGAAAAGGCTATATTGCCAGCATGTACAAGCAATATGGTAAAGTTATTTCACCGATGGGCTGTCGTGCATTTCTTTCTCCATGGTATGAGCGGGGCGGTATGCACCCTGCAGATGATAAGGATGTGCCAGTATTTGTGGGGCGTTTTAATATTGGGGCTGTCTCGTTGCATCTTCCAATGATTCTCGCAAAAGCAAGACAGGAAAGCAGAGATTTTTATGAGGTGCTTGATTATTATTTGAATTTAATTCGACAGTTGCATATTAGGACTTATGCATATTTGGGAAATATGCGTGCTTCGACGAATCCATTGGCATATTGTGAGGGAGGTTTTTTGGGCGGTCATCTCAAACTTACTGATAAGATTAAACCACTGTTGAAATATGCGACAGCTTCTTTTGGTATCACAGCGTTCAACGAGCTTCAAATATTGTACAATGGCAAATCTCTTGTGGAGGATGGGGCATTTGCATTGGAGGTTCTTGAGTACATCAATAAAGAAGTCAACCGTTTTAAGGAGGAAGACGGAAATCTATATGCGATTTACGGCACGCCCGCAGAAAATCTCTGCGGTTTGCAGGTGAAACAGTTCCGCGCACAATATGGTATTGTGGAAGGGGTTTCAGATAGAGAGTATGTCAGCAATAGCTTTCATTGTCATGTGACAGAGGATATCACGCCGATTGAAAAACAGGATTTGGAGTATCGGTTTTGGGAACTGTCCAATGGAGGCAAGATTCAATATGTGAAATATCCGATTGATTATAATATTTCTGCAATCAAAACGCTTGTGAGGCGCGCGATGGAGATGGGATTTTATGAGGGGGTCAATCTATCTCTTGCATACTGTGATGACTGTGGTCATCAGGAGCTTGAAATGGATGTGTGCCCGAAGTGCGGCAGCAAAAATCTGACCAAAATTGACCGCATGAACGGTTATTTATCCTATTCCCGTGTTCATGGGGATACCAGACTAAACGATGCAAAAATGGCGGAAATAGCAGAGCGCAAAAGCATGTAGGGCGGAGGTATGGAGCTGATAAAATAATCTTATAAGAACTCATAAATAAGTGTTGAATTTTTTAACTTTTATTGATAGTATAAAATGCAATTAAACTGGATTCGTCTTACAGAACATGGGCGCATACCTATCGACTGTAAATACATCGATCCACGCATCAATATGATGGAATAAACGGGTGGATTACAGTTGGAATGGAATATGAGGAGTCTGCCGTTCCATCGTCTAATGAGGGGATTGGAATTGATTTAGGGATTAAAGATTTGGCAGCATGTTCCGATGAGCATAAATATCCGAATATAAATAAAACGCAGGTTACAGCGTTCCATATCAAGAAGATATGAGAAAAATAAGAAAGGAGAATGTTACTGCAAAACACGTAACATTATAAAAGCGAAAAGAAACTTTTAGAATTAAATTACAGACTAGCAAACAAACG
>DEPD01000081.1 GCA_002358575.1 Lachnospiraceae bacterium UBA3401
GCTATTTCTCCGATTATGCATGCCAAAAAGCCTCGCCGTAGCCCGACGCCTACGTTTTTTGACATACCTCCTCAAAGAAATATCCTACGCAATCTGCATCACTTATTTTCCTACAATTCCTTATTCAAGAATGGTTCTCTAATCAGCAAAGTCCATAATGCAGAGAAGTGCTGAAAGATAGCCCTATAATAGGACGGGTGCTGGTAATTATAAGGTCAAAATAAAAAGTACAATAGATTTCCTATCCGCTATTTAAGTTTCGCCATAAGAATCCTTCTCACAGACTCATCGATACATTCCAGAGGTATCGCTCCGCTTTCCACTGCGGCGAGAACCCCCTCCACTGCCCGTTTAAAATCGACAGGCATCAGTATAATATCCACGCCTGCCTCAACGGCTGTTACTGCTGCCTCGTCGCTGGTATACTGTTCAACAATCGCTCCCATATTCATGGCATCTGTCACAACAATGCCATCATATCCCAAATCACCACGCAAAACTTCTGTAATCATCTTGTAGGATAGAGAGCAGGGCGTGTTATCACCTGTGATCTTAGGCACTGCAATGTGGGAGACCATCACACAATCAGTACCTGCCTCCTTAGCGGCCGCAAATGGAATCAGTTCCGCTTGAAGCAATTCCTTATAAGTTTTATCTGTATACGCAAAATCATTGTGCGTGTCCGCCTCTGTGGCGCCATGCCCTGGAAAATGTTTAAAAGTGCTTCTTATTCCGCTCTCGTGTAGCCCGTCAGAATAAGCACTGGCGTAGCGCAATACCTGTTTTGCATCCTTTCCAAAAGAACGGTTTCCAATCGCTGTATTTTTCGGGTTTGTCAAAACATCTGCATCCGGCGCAAAATTCAAATTAAATCCCAATTTTCGCAGATATATTCCAATGGTTTTGCCAGCTTTATATGCGTCTTCCTCTGATTTTATCTTTCTCATCGGTTTGATTTTTGGCACATCAAAACCAGCTTGATTTCCAATACGTGCCACAGTTCCACCCTCCTCATCTACACATTGAAACAGCGGCAAACCTTCCACTTCCTGTGCGTATTCTTGCATTTGACGCAGTAATTTTTCTGTCTGTTCTGTATCTGTCAGATTTTGCGAAAAGTAGACAACTCCACCAACCGGACGTTCTTTTAAGAAACCGCGCACTATCTCATCTGCTGTAGTAACAGTTATGCCGTCTGTCAGTGCCTCTGGCGTTACAATAAACATTTGATATACTTTTTGCTCGATTGACATAGTACCCAAAATCTCTTCTGCCTGCTGCCGAATTAATGCTGCATTTTCTGTATTCTCTGTCAAATGCATTTCTTTTTTCTGAAAATCAGTTTTTTTGCTCTGTACAAAACTGTACACAACTATAGCGAGAATCAGTATCAATACAAAAAATATTTCTTTGCGCTTCCAGTTATCCCACATTTTGAAGCTCCATTTCTCACCGCACAAACTGCTTAAGCACTGCGATAAAAATATCCATATTTAGCGGCTTGGAAATATGCGCATTCATTCCATTTTTCAATGCTGCCTCCTTATCCTCCTCAAGTGCATTGGCTGTCATGGCAATAATTGGCAAGCTCTTTACATCCTTTCTTGGCATGTTACGAATTGTGCGTGTCGCTTCATATCCATTCATAATTGGCATTTGTACATCCATTAACACCACGTCATAATAGTACTCTTGCGACTTCTCCACCATTGCGACAGCATCTGTTCCATCCGGCGCCGACTCCACAACAAATCCAGCCTCCTCCAAAATCACCTCCGCTATCTCACGGTTCAACTCAATATCCTCAACCAGCAGAACACGCTTTCCGCTAAAATCAGCAAGTGTCCACTCAGCAACTTCATCTTCATTGTCAATCAGGTTATTTGCAGCAAGCAATGCCGCCTTTAAATCTGACATAAATAGCGGTTTTGCACAGAATGCAGTCACACCTGCTGCCTTGGCTTCCTCCTGAATATCAGACCAGTCATATGCGGTCAGAATAATAATTGGTACGTCGCTCCCTGCCACACTGCGGATACGTCTGGCAGTCTCCACCCCACTTGTCTCCGGCATTTGCCAGTCAATGATATATGTATGAAATGCATCGCCTTCCTCATATGCCATCTGAGCGCGATATGCAGCTTCCCTGCCAGAAGTAGTCCATTCCGCACGCATACCAATCTGTTTGAGCATCTTGCTCACACTGTCGCAGACATGGAAATCATCATCAACGACCAGTGCGCGCAGACCATCCAACTCCTTAATCTGCGCCGCATTCCTCTCTATATCCTGTAGCTTTAAAGAAATCTCGACCGTAAAGGTACTTCCTCTGCCAACTTCACTTTCAACGCGAATCTCTCCTCCCATCATTTCCACAATATTTCTTGTGATTGCCATGCCAAGTCCTGTTCCCTGAATGCCTGACTGCGTTACTGTGGACTCACGCTCAAACGGCTCAAAGATATGTTCCACAAATTCTGGAGACATACCAATACCATTATCCTTAATAATAAATACATAGTCACCATATCCATGGCGGAATGTCGTTTTCTGCATAATACGAAATGCAATGCTCCCGCCCGCCGGTGTATATTTCACAGCATTACTCAAAAGGTTGATAAATACCTGATTTAGCTTTAGGGCATCTGCAATCACATCCTCATTGACAATCTCAAATGTATCGATAAACAATTCTAGTTGCTTCGCCTTAACCTGCGGCTGAATAATGTTGACTAGATTGTGCATCAGCTCTGAAATATTACAATCCTGTTCCTTAATCTGTACTTTCCCACTCTCAATTCTGCTCATATCCAGAATATCATTGATCAGACTCAGCAGATGATTGCTGGAAGAAAGCACTTTTTGCAGGCAATCTCGAACTTGGTCCTTATTGTCAATATGACTGACCGCAATCGTTGTAAACCCGATAATCGCATTCATTGGCGTACGGATATCATGTGACATATTAGAAAGAAACGTCGTCTTTGCTCTATTTGCATGTTGTGCTTGCATCAGCGCATCCTGTAGCGCTTGTGTCTGCTCGCGCTGCTTCCTGACACTCTCGGTAATCTCTTTTTTCACTACCATAACGATAATGTCACCTGTTCTATCGTCCTGTGTCATAAGGAATGACTGGCGCACGCAGATTTCCTGCTCATCAATATCCCTGCCCCAATACTCAACACTTACTTCCGCCTCACCTGCCGCAAAACATTCTTTCAGATACCAGAAATTGATAATAGTGTCATAATCGTTCAGTGATTCCTCTGAAACATAATTTCTGCGTCGTGCAAACCAGTCCGATGCCCGACATGGCACGCTAAGTCCTGTCATTTCAAGCAGGGATATCTGCTGTCCATTTACGGTGCGCAGAATATCCTGCTCTAACAAATCCTTGGTCAAATTAAACTCGAATGTATAGATGGATTTGGACATAATCGCAAGTTGATACTGACGCTCCTTGCGATTTGCAAGAAACATTTGTTCCTGAATCTCTAATTCTTTTTCTTTTACTTCCGTAATATTCTGGCGAATAATCAGTGCTTTGGCAGCCTTTCCCTCCTTCTTCTCCAGACAAATGATATTCATATGTTCCCATTCTGGTTGTCCATTGCACAGTACATGACGCTCAAATCGTATATCGCTCTGTTCCGCCAGCACCCGGACAAGCGAATCTTTGTCAATCATTTTGGCAAACTCTTCTCGCTCTTCTTCATCAATCATAATAGAACACAAATGTTCTGCCAGGTTCTCATACTGTCCAAAAGTGCTCAATGTATTGTCCTCTGCCCTTGTTCCTGCAAGATACTGATAGGTTCCTGTTTCAAGATCCGCCAGCGCAAAACGGGAAAACAAGGTGGTGATACCCTTAATAATATATCCCATCTCACGGTTTTCATTCTCCAGCAGTTTTCTCTCCCGCCCTGCCCGGATAATCAATGTAATAATGTAGAGAACAAACAACACGATCAGCATAATTTCCAATTGGATTCCCACGATATTCTCATCCCGAATCATGCGCTGTGTGACACCCTTTGGAAAAGTCTGCACCAGAACAAAATCATAATCCTTCAGATGTGTCGCGCAAAGATTGTCTGTCTTATATCCCTGTTCGCAGATAAAAGAACCTTCTCCGCCATACGCAAAGATTTCTTTTGCATCTCTGGCAACCTGACTGTCAATCACATTGTTATTCACAAGAGTATCAATCAAATCTTCCTCATAGATATTGCCATTAGAACTTGCAATTGCCCTGCCGTTTGACATGCATAAATACACATCTGCCGCCTCTCCAAAATAGGTTGTTGTCAGCATGTCCTTCAAATATTCCTCCGCGAGATAAGACCCTCGCAGCACACCGATAATTTCACCCTGATACCGCACTGGCGCATAAAAACTCACCATTGTCTCATTAAAAAAATAGGAATCGAGTATGACCGCAATACCACCCTGGCCCCGCATTCCTCTCTGATAATAATCTCGGTCCGACGCGTCAGAAGTCCGCCCGTCAGAGGTATGGTTTATCCCCGATGAGTCCGTAAAAAGCACCGCATCAAACAGTGCATTATGTTCAATTTCTTTTAGAAGACGCTCGTCAATTACAGGTTTTTTCAGCCCTTCGCTGACAAAATTTGCATATGTTGTTATTAGCGCCAGCGCATTGTTCATTTTTTCGTTAATTCGCGTCATGGTCTGCCGTGCCGAATCTGCTGCATAATTTTTATTCTGCTGCTCCATGCGGACGCTGTTCTGTGTCGTATACCAACAGAATAAAATGGCCACAGCCACCAATAAAAATATAACGATTATAATATCCTGAAATGACTTCCTTCTTTTCATATAAACTCTCCTACTTTGCGTCTGTCCTGACTTTTTTAGAAATATTATACTACCACTGTTTTCATGCGTCAATGCAGTATAAAAAGCTTAAAAGAGCGCATGAAACAATTATGCCTCATACGCTCTGTCAGATTTTATTTTTTCTTGAGCACCAAATGCTGTGGCAGACCATTAACCATAAACGGCTGATAGTCCCCCTGAATCAGCGGCTCTATGTAATTAATAAACTCATCTGTCACATAGTTTCCTTCTCTGTTTACCCAATTTCTTGGAACCATCTTTTCATTGTTTGCAATGCGGTGTACATCATAGATGCCTGCAGCGCTCATATACGGGTCATCAGAAACACGGTCAATCACGACCATCTTGCCGGTGTCTCCCTCGTCCGCTGCCTTTACAGCAGCACCACCTACCATAAACGCCTCATCCACATCAACGCGGGAAGCCATATGAGATGCACTTCTTTGCAGTGTGGAGAACTCAATACTGCGCGTCTTGCAGCCAATCTCCGCCCCTAAAAATCCAGCTAAATAAGCAGCAGTTCCCTGAAGCTGCTTGTGTCCAAACGCATCCACATAATCTGATCTGCCCGAAAGCTCACAGACATATCTACCATCGGAGAGCTTAATGCCTTCAGACACTGCGATAATAATGGATTCCTTCTTTTTTATCAGTTCCTGTACTTTTTTCAGGAATTTATCAATGTCAAATGGAACCTCTGGCAGATAAATCAAATCTGGACCATCACATTCCTCTGTCTTTGCAAGCGCTGTCGCACCAGTAAGCCAGCCTGCGTTACGCCCCATAATTTCAATAACTGTAATCATGGTCTTGTGATAGGTAAGTCCCAGCGCGTCACGAATAACCTCCTTTGTGGAAGTTGCAATATATTTTGCTGCACTTCCAAAACCTGGTGTGTGATCTGTCAATGCCAAGTCATTGTCAATCGTCTTTGGCACACCTAAGAATTTCTGTGAATGACCTTTTAATATAGCATAATCAGACAACTTTTTGATGGTGTCCATGGAATCATTTCCGCCAATATAGATAAAGGTTTCAATGTCCAGTTTTTCGAGAATGTTAAAAATCCTATCGTAAATGTCTGGATTTTCATGGATTTCAGGCAGCTTATAACGACAGGAACCCAAAAACGCCGACGGTGTCCTCTTTAAGAGTTCGATATCCATATCTGAATGAATCTGTGTAGACAAATCCACATACTGCTCATCCAAAAATCCCTGTACTCCATGCAGCATACCATATACCTTGTGGAATCCTCTCTCCTTGGCAGTCTTGTACACTCCTGCCAGACTGGAATTGATCACTGATGTCGGACCACCAGACTGACCTACAATAATGTTTCTTTTTTTCTCCATTTGATTATCCTCCTTATTATTTGAACCTGCCTGCGTTGTTCCCACATGGCAGAATACCTAACATGTTGCTCCACCCACTACTGTTTTCTTCAAAATCTGTTCACGGTCAATTGTATTGTTCAACAGTTTTTCCTGCACATAGTTAAATCCAAGCCGGTCAATTGTATCTGCAAAACGTTCTCCAGAAAGCCCTTCATCTCGGAAGAATAAAATTGCACGTTCTGTCATCGCAATCACTTCTTCCTCGGACGTAAAGATTTTTTCAATCATATGCCCCTGTGCCACTTTCTTTCCCCAGCGCCCACCTATATAAATGCGATAACCCGTCATGGACTCATTCACTGCACCAAACGGACATTTGCCTATGCAACGTCCACAGTGATTGCACGTATCTGACGCTATCCGAATCTTTCCATCTTCCATCTGCGCCACATGAATTGGACAACCCTTCTCCACCTGGCACACCTTACAGCCGCGGCATTTTGACAAGTCAATCTCTGGCACGCGCTGACCAATAATTCCAAGGTCATTTAGATCTGGTTTTACACAGTTATTGGGGCAACCGCCAACTGCAATTTTAAACTTGTGTGGCAGCGCAATATCATGATATCCTTCGTAATAACGTTCGTGCAGTTTCTGCGAGAGCGCAAAGGTATCAATCAGACCATACTGGCATGTTGTTCCCTTGCAGGATACGACAGGACGTACTTTAGAACCTGTACCGCCAGTCTCAAGTCCAGCCTCCGCTAGAAACTCCCGTATAGCATCAATGTTGTCATATGGGACTCCTTGTATTTCCAGAGTGAGACGCGTGGTCATTGTCACCTCGCCTGTTCCAAACCGTTCTGCTGCCTCTGCAATCCTTTTCTGCTCCTCCGCTGTAATTTTTCCATTTCTTGTAATTACACGAACATTAAAAATATCATCATAGCGCTTATCCTGCAGGCAGCCAAGCCCTTTTACGCGCTTGATATCCTCCGATGACAACTTGGTTCCATTGCGTGGTACTTTTACTTCATTGAAGGTGACACCGCCCTCTAGGACACGCGTATTCGTGTATCCCAATGCCTTTAATCGATTCTGCAAAAAGTATCCTCGTTTGCCCTTTGCACACACAAGCAAAAGTTTTGCATCCTTCTCCAAACCCTCAAGCGGCTCTGTCACCTTAGAGAGTTCTATCCAACGCGCATTTGGAATCGCAGGCGCTGGCTGTACATCCAATATGGTATAACCCTTTGCAGCACCAGAAGCATACTCAGCCGGACTCATGCTGTCAAATCCCCCATCTATCTTATTTTCCAATATGTAACAAGCCGTGACAAACGGATGAATTGCCGTGGAAAATGGCGGCGCATAGGCAAAATCCATCGTGTCAAAATCATCCAGTTTCATTCCCTGATACAGTCCTGTCACAGCGATATCTACCATTTTGTCTACAGCACCTGCGCCAAGCACCTGAATCCCAAGAAGCCTGCGCGTTTCTTTATCTGCTGTAAGTTTCACAATGAAGGAAGATGCACCTGGATAATAATGTGCTTTGTCATCCAGTATGCAAACTACCGATTCCGCATCAAATCCGGCTGCCACTGCCTGTTCTTGCGTAAGACCAGTTCTGCCACCATTTAAATCTGGAAGCAGCCGCACAACACCAGTCCCTAAACAGCCACCATATCCATTTCCTTGTCCGTACAGTTTTTTTGCCATAGCACGCGCAGCGAGATTTGCAGTAGATCCCATTGCCGACCATTGTGGTCTGTCAGTCAGTGCATTTTTTACCATCGCGCAGTCACCAGCCGCATAGATATCTGGCAAGTTTGTCTGCATCGTTTCATCCACAAGGATTGTTCCCCTCACCATCTCAATTCCTGAGTCATTCAGAAATTCTGTAGCAGGCCGCACACCGATTGCTAAGATTACAATATCTGCCGACAGAACACCATTGTCTGTGCGTACACTTTCAACCTTTTCCGTTCCGTTGATTCCCTGAAGACTCACAGATGTAAGCACACGCATTCCACTTGCCTTCAATCTGCGTCTGGCGTATCCTGCCATATCTGCATCAAATGCATTGGGCATAATCTGCGATGCAGCATCAATCACTGTCACTTCCATCTGCAATGCAGCAAGATTCTCTGCAACTTCAAGTCCTATAAAACCAGCTCCGCACACGACCGCTTTGCGGCACTGATTGGTCTTTGCATACGCACGAACCGCCTCCGCATCATCTGGCGTGCGCACACAAAATGCCCCTACAAGTTTCACACCTTCCACAGGAGGAACAAAAGGGGTCGCCCCTGTCGCTATAATTAGCTTATCATAATCTTCCCAAAATTCATCTCCATTCGCACGACGAAAGCAAACCTGTTTGTTTGTGCTGTCCACTCGGACTGCCTCGCATCCAGTCTCCACCTGAGCGCCTGTCAATCCTGTATATTTGGCTGGTGAATTTACAATCAGTTCCTCCCTTGTGGCAATGTCTCCACCAATATAGTATGGAAGTCCGCAGCCAGCGTAGGAAATATCTGTACTCTTTGTAAAAATCTTCACCTCCGACTGTCGATCAAGACGTTTGAGCTTGGCCGCCGCTTTCGTTCCGGCCGCAACACCGCCTAAGATCACATATTTCATCGTTACTCCTCCTATTCTTCGGGTACAATTGATTCCATAATCAACCCATGTATTATTAGTATAGTGCAAATTGTCTCTATTATCAATAAATTTTATACAAATCTTGTGAAAATTTGTTGCTGTTGATAACTGAGCACTCCTTTCAGCAACATACTGGTTGTTATCCTCACAACACAAAATCCGGTCCCTAAAAGACCGGATTTTTATTAATATTCCTCCTCCGTTTTTTCTTCAATATCACTGACAGGCTTCTCCAAACCTTCGATTGTAAGGTTATTTTTTTGAGCATAATCCCAGAGTGCTGCATGTATTGCCTCTTCTGCAAGGAGCGAACAGTGTACCTTCACAGGCGGCAATCCATCAAGGGCCTCCATAACTGCCTTGTTAGTGACCTCTAATGCCTGCTGTACTGACTTGCCTTTCACAAGTTCTGTCGCCATGCTGCTGGTCGCCACTGCGGCGCCGCAGCCAAATGTTTTGAACTTTGCTTCCTGTATAATACCATTGTCATCAACATCAAGATATATGCGCATAATGTCACCGCACTTCGCATTCCCTACAGTTCCCACGCCACTCGCATTCTCAATTGCCCCCACATTGCGCGGATTATTAAAATGGTCCATTACCTTCTCACTGTACATTAATATGCCACCTCTCTTTATACCCCTTTTATACTGTCCTCATACAATGGCGACATCGCACGAAGTCTCTCCACAATCTTTTTGATTGCCTCCACCGTAAAATCTATCTCTTCTTTTGTTGTCTCTTCCGAAAGCGTCAACCTGAGGGAACCATGCGCTATCTCGTGTGGCAGTCCAATCGCCAGCAGGACATGCGACGGGTCCAGCGAACCAGAAGTGCAAGCGGAACCAGAAGACGCACAGATTCCCTGTTGGTCGAGCAATATCAACAAAGATTCCCCTTCAATAAATTCAAAACAAAAATTTGCATTATTGGGAAGCCTGTCTGTCACATGTCCATTCAGTCTGCTGTGTGGCACTTCCTTTAATATGCGATCAATCAGATAATCCCGCAGCTCCATCTCTTTTTTCATGCGCTCTTCCAGACTCTTTGCCGCAAGCTCCGCAGCAACTCCCATTCCTACAATACCCGGCGTATTCAGCGTTCCGGCCCGGCGTGAACGCTCCTGCGCGCCGCCGTGTATCAGGGCGCCAATGCGCACCCCTCTTCGGATATACAAAAATCCAACTCCTTTTGGTCCATTGAATTTATGCCCGCTGGCGCTCAGCAAGTCAATGCCCATCTCCTCTACAGAGAGCGGAATATGACCATATGCCTGCACCGCATCTGTATGAAAAAGGATATTGTTCTTCTTTGCAATCGCACCGATCTCCTTCAAAGGCTGTATGGTGCCAATCTCATTGTTTGCCGCCATGACAGTGATAAGAATCGTATCTGGTCTAATCGCCGCTTCCAGCGCATCCAATTTTATTTTTCCATGTGCATCCACATTGACATACGTCACTTCATAGCCCTGTTTTTCAAGATATTTACAGGTATGCAACACCGCATGGTGCTCTATCGCAGAAGTGATAATGTGCTTTCCTTTTGTCTTGCCAAACTCTGCCGCAGCCCTGATTGCCCAGTTGTCAGACTCACTGCCCCCAGCAGTAAAATAAATTTCTTCCGGCCGTGCTCCAATAAGCACCGCCGTCTTTTTTCGCGCCTCATCTACAGCCTTTGCAGCGCTGCCTGCAAAACTGTAGATCGCTGACGGATTTGCATACTGTTCACAAAAATACGGCTTCATCGCATCAAATACTTCCGCAGACATTCTGGTTGTCGCCGCATTATCAAGATATATCATTGCTTTTTCCTCCTTAACGTTATTCACGCTTTGTTTTCTCCTGTTCAATATCGAGCAAATCCTGCAACGTTGTCGAGTCAATCACACCGTTCACAGCATCATAAATACGCCGGTACAACTCAACCGCCGCACACTTGCCTTCACGCTCACAGGGAAGTGCATTTCCAGAAAGGCATTCCACTGGCGCAAGTGAACCCTCTGTCAACCGCAAAATCATTCCGACCGCATATTCTTTTGGTTCCTTTACTAGCTGATAGCCACCCTGCGCACCACGTGTGCTACGCACATAACCTGCCTTGTTTAAAACAGCAATAATCTGCTCCATATATTTTTCAGATATCTCCTGTCTGAAAGCAATCTCTTTAAGTTTTACCTTCTCACCAGAATGATTTGCCAAATCTAACATAATGCGCAAAGCGTATCGCCCCTTGGTTGATATAATCATAAAAATCTCCTCCTGCGCTCATAAATCCCTCTTTTATGCCAATAACATTCTTGCATTATATCATTCATTTCCTAGGAAGTCAATAGGAATTAATCAGAATCAAAAAAGCACAGAGAATGCCTAACAACACTGGATAAAACAATGTAAACGCCGAAACTGCAAGTCGATTTTGTCTATAGAAATTTTGCTTCCTAAAGTCCATTATCACCTGCAAAATACCTTGTAGTGTACACAGTACCACTGCAATCACTGCAATCAGATAAGAAGGATATATTGTACGTTTTGTCTGCTGGTTTTCTGGAACTCGACTTTCCGTATTCAGGCGTTGCACTTCAAATCGAAATGTTGTTCCATCTTCAATTTCCTTATGAAAGCAGTCTGCTACAACAGCCTTCACATATTCTGCATCCATTTCCGTTTGTCCGACAACTTTCATTTGTGTGATATAATCCACAAACCATGTGAAGGATACTTGCCGAAAAATCCGCTCAAATAAAATCTCATTCACAACGGGTACTGCCACTGCATCCGCATCTTGATAGACAATAATCTCTCGTTTTGCCTCCTGTGCTGCCATTTCGTCTGTCAGTGTTGCCGGAAGAATATAGCCGCACTCCACTTTGCCTTTTTGTACCGCGTCCTGCACCTTCATATCACTCTCATACATTTCAAACTGCGCCAAGCCGTCATATGCGCAGAGCAGTTCTGCAAATGCTCCTGACGCGTCATAAACTGCCACTCGAATCTGTGCCTGCGAGTTTTGCTCCACCTTTATAATTGACATGGACAACACCAAAATGCAGAGCAAACTAAGCCAAATGCTTTTCCTGTGCAAAAAGCGCCGAAACAGCACCATGCCTAGTGATGGCACTGAAAATTTTCTCACTGTCACTTTTTGACGCGCACGAGCATTTCTTTTCTCGTTGTTGTGCATAGACCAAACCGCTATCAAAAATAACAACAATCCCCAGATCAAAATTCCTATCACTATATACTCTAAACCTTGTGCTTCACCAGTAAGTACTATTGTAAATCCTTTTTTGAGCATGGCAGCCGGAAACAGTTTTCCAATGGATGCCACCGCCTGCGGCAACAGCACAGACGGAATAAAACATCCTGACAGGTATGCCTGCAACACCGCCGAGACACCAATCACCACCAGCGCAGACTCTTGCTTTTCCACAAGCTGATAAATCATCATAAAATACTCTGTCAGAAAAAGTATCATGAAAAGTAATGCAATGATTCCAGAAAATGTCAAATGAATCGTCAGAAACTTGTCTAACCTTGGCAAAATAACGATTAGCAAGCCAAACGGCAGCAGTAAGGTCAAAAACATTAACAGAAATCCTGCCTGACATCTGACCGCAAACTGCGCCGCATATCCTACTCCAATTCGCTTAGCAGCCATTGTCTGCTGCAGGCTACTACGCTTGCAAAATGCGCCAAAAAATAAGCCGGCAAACAATCCATATACCGTTAAAAATGCACTCCCATAATAGACCACATACGTATCATTTTCTGTAAGAGAAAGCGTTTTCGTCTGAAACAGTTTCTCCCGGTCTGCAACTGTCTTTAGATTAAATTGATTGATATCATCATACAGCGACTGCAAAGCCTCTGGGGAAAGCTCCTGAAAAATTGCTTCCGCCGCATAAATCTCAGCCTGCGCAGTGCCAAGCATTCCCATTCCAGCAGTGGCAAGCTCTTCAAACAACAGTTCCCCTACCCCACGCAGTCCGCCATCTGACAGCCCGCCAGCATTTTTTTGCGGAAGATACAGCGTAGCAGGCGTATTGCTTCCAGATAAAATCTCATTCATAACATCTGGTGGCAGAACAATCAGCGCCGACAGCACTCCGTTTTCCAAAAGCTGTTTTCCTTCCTGCTCAGTGACTGCCTCCAAACTACAAATGCTCTGAATGGACTCCATATTCTGCACATAGGAAACTGCCAGATTTGTCACCATATTTTCTTCCGCAGTATAACCAATTCGTAATTTGGGCTCTTCGCTGTGTTTTGCACGCATTGTTTTCACGCAAAAAGCAATCATACCCGCAGCTATCAGACACACAGCCGTCAGTATCATTGCTCGCCTTAAAATTAAGGGCAGCATAGCAGCCGCCCTTTTAAACTCCATTTGTAACCAAACAATTGTTTTGTTCTCATTCATAGATTTTAATACAATGTACCATATAACAGACTGGTAATATCCCCTTCACTCATTTCTAAAACATTGGTTGATTTTTCTGGCACTTCAATCTGATTCTCCGCAGGTTCTGTAGACATAGAGCCAGTCATTAACAGAAGGTCTTCCCCATCGATTGTAATTGCGGCATTGTTAATCTGAATGGTGTAGCACTCACCTTTTTCAATATCTGTGTATGCGCCCTCCGCGCTCAATCCTAAACTGCTGTCTGGCGTATCCATCTGCATTTGCATTTCATAAGATTGATCTTCATACCCCCAACTGCCAGCATACCAAAAAGTAATCACATCACTACTGCGATCATCTTGAAGTATAAATGTCAAGTCTTCTTTATAACTTTCCTCTGTTATCTCAGCTATTCTTGAAATTCCAAAATACAGAATTTCCTCCCCCGCCTGCAAATATACGCCGCCCTCAATGCAGTCAAGTGCGCGTTCTGTGCCAGAAAACTCAATGTCAACTGCAAGGTAGTCCAGATCTGTATATTCACTTGAGACTGCGAGATCTTCCGGCGTAGAAATATTGACAATTCTTCCTTTTCTATCAAGATAAAAGTTCAACACAATATCCTGCTCAAAGCGTATTGAAAATATATGTTCTATTACACTGTCCACTTTCTCTTTTATCTCGTCAAAATCTCCACGGAATGTCGTTTCATACCCCCGCATAAACTCTGTGTAATAATTACTATTTAAAATATCATCACACAGCGTTTCCATCGCTTGATTGTATGCATCTTTGTTTACTGTCACCTGCACACCACCGTATTCTGCAGAGTCTTCATCAAAAGAAAACTCTCTCTTTTCTTTTAACGTCTCAATCTTTGTGGCGCCTGCAATCACTTTACTCTGTTTCTGGAAAAGCTCATAAAGTTCTCCCATTTCTCCAGTTTTTTTAATACTTTCCGTCACATCTGTATCTTCAAATAACTTCAAAGAATAATCTTCTGGAAGCGTTTCATTTATAATTTTCGACCATGCTGACTTATTAAAATCCCTGCCCAAATTAGTCAAGTCAAGGCTGTACACCTGATCTTGAAAGATGATTGGCACACTCAAATATAATGTATTGTCCGCTGCGACCACCTTTCCAACGCTCATCTCAATACCATATGTTCCAAGGCTTAAGTCGTACTCTGCCATTTTCTTGCTGTAATCGGTAACTGCATCAATCTCCACGCCAACATTGCTGAACGTTCCTGATGACTGCGGGTCCGTAAACGACAAATCGATATTGGTGTGCATTGGCTTTGTCTTTTTTAATTTATTCAGCTCGACAAATCCAATATCCTCAGCAACCGAATTTTGATAGGCCGCCATCTCCTTTGTCATGTTTGCAAATCCTCTTGCCAATTGATTCTTGGCATCGTCCCCAAAAAGAGATTTGACAAGCAGCACGCCAACTCCAATTACAATAACCACCGCAGCTGCACACAAAAGACCTGCTATCAGTCCAGTTTTCTTTTTCTTTGGTTTTGATGCTGATGCTCCCTGTACTGGCGGCGGGGCTTGCACTGGGCCAAATCCTATTGCATCGCCTCCCATAAAATCTTGATGCTGAAATACAGGCTGCGGTTGTGCAGGTTCTGGCGCAATTGGCTTTGTCAGTGATATCGACTCTGCCTGTGCAGGTTCTGACTCAATTGACTTTGTCAGTGATACTGACTCTGCCTGCGCAGGTTCTGACTCAATTGGTTTTGTCAGTGATACTGGCTCTGACTGTACAGGTTCTGACTCAATTGGTTTTGTCAGTGATACTGACTCTGACTGTACAGGTTCTGACTCAATTGGTTTTGTCAGTGATACTGACTCTGCCTGCGCAGGTTCTGACTCAATTGGTTTTGTCAGTGATACTGGCTCTGGCAACGGCTCTGTCTTCTCTGGTTCTATTGGCTTTCTCTGCTGCACAGATGACACTACTTCCTGCGACTCCAACTTTGTGCCATACACAGAAGAATATATGTTTTTATCTTCCTGCGGCTGTGGTTCTGTGCCATAAAGTGCACTGCCAGAACTATTTTCTTTTGTTTCATATTTGTTGTTTTCTTCCACCTTTTTACTCCTTTATCTGTTTCAGTAACGCTTCTCCACGCAAAGTTTTACTGATTTCTCTGCTCACTCCTCCGCTAAGAGCATACACCCTGTCGCACAAATCTAAGTCGGGCTCATCATGTGTAGCAAGAAGAATTGTCCCTCCCATCTGTCGATACAGACTTAAATATCTTCGGATATCTGCTTTCCCCGGCAAATCAAGTGCTGCGTCCGGCTCATCCAATATTAGTATTGGCGGATTTCCCGCCAGCGCACACCCAATACTGACACGCTTTTTCATGCCTCCTGAAAGCTTCCCCGCTTTGAGCCGACACATTTCATCTACACCGAGCACCTTTAAAAATCCCTGTTCCAGCGACTGTCGCAAAGCGCCGGCATCACGATACCACAGCCGCAGATTGTCCAATACGTTCAACTCTGGTATCAGATGATTTTCTTGAGGAACATATCCCACAAATCGGATAAAATCCTGTCGGTTTCGCACAACAGTTCCGTCAAAGTAAATATCCCCATCGTCCGCTTTTCTCATGCCAGCGAGGATATTTAGCAATGTTGATTTTCCGCATCCATTTGTCCCGACAATGCCGACACACTGGCCCACTTCTGCGCTAATGTCCACCCCGCAGAGTACTTTTTTCTTTCCGTAGGACCCTTTAATCTTTACTGCCTGTAAACGTTCCACCCAACTCCTCCAAACATGCTCTAGTACAACGAATATTAATTAACTGACACATTAGCTTATCTGAGTATCCATCTGCCGCGTTGTCGTCAGTCAACGATGACACCGCATCGACTCCTTCCTCCGCCTTGCACTGATACAAATATCAAGCACTTTGTATACGAAGATTAAAAAACGGTGTACTAGTTAGACAAAAGCTGTTTCTCTAAGTCTTCAAAATTCATCTGTGAATACGCGGTGTCAAGATCTGTATTGCTCCACGAAGTACTTTTTTTCTCACCGATAAACTTTGACGGCTCATTATACCCATTCTTAAGAATTGTCAGTGCATATCCAACTTTGTTATCAACCTTCTTTTTCAACGTGTAAGACAAAATTTCAATCATCTGTTCGTGCGTGCGGTTATTTGCATTTGCTGTACGCAAAATATCCTTTGCCTCCTTGGGACTACAATCAAATAGATCGATAACCTCCTGCTCCTCCGCAGTTGTGGGAATCGCCTCGCCATTTTTATCGATTGTCTCATATTCAATTACTGTGTTATTCCGCCGGATTCGTTTCACTTTAAACCGAACCGCACTAATGCTGTGCTGTCCACTGGGCAGCTTCTCATTGATTACCTCATACTCAAATGAAATATCGGTATTTCCGTTGATCTCCTGATAAGGTTTGTCAAGAATCTCACGCTTGACATTGCCATTAGCGTAAGAATCTGGTATCTTCATCATTTTGCGAAGTTCATCAAAGGAGATAACAAAAACGCCTCCGTTAAAGGTTTCCTTATCCTTCAATAGATAATAAAGCCTCTTGGAATATTTTTTTGTGAGATTTAACGGATATTCTATCCGATAGTATGCCCCTTGTTTTGCGGACATAATCATCTCTTTTACTTCCGGATGCAGATCCAACACAATCTTGCTCCGGTTCTCATCACCGCGCTTTTTCTGATATTTAATCTTGCTAAACCACGGATAATAAATATCGGTTCCCTCATCCTCTTTCAATCGAAATCCAAGCCCCTCAAACTTTTTCACTGCCTTTTGCAGATAACTGTACGCATTGGACTCATCATGCAGATTATAGAGATGCTTCACATCACCAATATTAATCTCATAGCGCGTATTCTCTTCTGTATCATCACCTTCGCCGACGATCCCAAGCAGTATGTCGAGAATATCATTTTGTCTTCTGTCAAGATCGTACCTTGCTTCAATAATGGTCTGTGGTCGAAATGCCACCTCAGTCCCACCTCTCTTTTTCTTACGATTCATTCAATAACCTCTCTCGCAGCCGTTTCCCGTATCTCAAAACCTTAGGAATTATAGGAAAATAAGT
>DEPD01000166.1 GCA_002358575.1 Lachnospiraceae bacterium UBA3401
CACTTATATATTAGGAGGAGAAACTATGCCATTTGGATTTGGATATTATTTTGATCCGACGTATGTTTTAGTGCTTGTTGGCGCAGTGCTTAGCATTATCGCCTCTGCGCGGGTTAACTCGACGTTTAGTAAGTATGCAAGGGTGCGAAGTATGTCTGGGATGACAGGGGCACAGACTGCGGAGGCGATTTTACGCAGTAAGGGAATTCATGATGTGCGGGTGGAGCATATTAGAGGAAATTTGACAGATCATTATGATCCGACAAAAAAGGTGGTGCGGCTTTCGGACAGTGTGTATGGCTCGACATCTGTTGCGGCAATCGGTGTTGCGGCACATGAGTGTGGGCATGTTATGCAGCACCATGAAGGATATGCGCCGCTTAATTTTAGAACGGCGCTGGTTCCGGTGGCAAATATTGGGTCGAAACTTGGAATTCCTATTATCCTTGTTGGATTGCTGTTAGGAAGCAATCCGATTTTAGTAAATATTGGCATCTGGGTATTTTCACTTGCCGTTCTTTTTCAGATAGTGACGCTTCCTGTGGAGTTTGACGCTTCAAAGAGGGCGCTTGTCTGCATAGAGCAATATGGGATTGTTACAAGTGATGAGCGCAAAAAGAGCGCGAAAGTATTGAAGGCGGCGGCATACACCTATGTTGCGGCAGCAGCGGCGTCAATTTTACAGTTGTTACGGCTTATAATGTTGTTTGGAAGACGGGATGATTAAGAATGACACAGAGACAAAGTAAGACACAGAGCATAAACCAACGCATGATTGTACTGGAGATGCTTTTGACGGAAAATGTATATTCTCACGTGACTGTGCGTGATGTTCTAAATAAGTACAATTATCTGCCGCAACAGGAAAAATCTTTTATCAAACGGCTTTATGAAGGTACTTTGGAGCGTCAGATAGAGTTGGATTATGTGCTTGACCAATATTCTAAAGTGAAGACAAACAAGATGAAAAAGATTATCCGTGTGATTATGCGCATGAGTGCATATCAAATTTTGTATATGGATGCGGTGCCGGATGCAGCAGCCTGCAATGAGGCGGTAAAACTTGCGCAAAAAAAGGTTTTTCCTCATTGAAAGGGTTTGTGAATGGGGTGCTTAGAAATATTGTGCGCAATAAAGAGAATATTTCGTATCATAGCCTGTCCGTGAAATATTCTATGCCAGATTGGATTGTCAATCTGTGGACAGAACAGCTTGGCGCTGCTAAAACGGAGACAGTACTTGCTGGACTTTTGGAGGAACATCAAGTAACAATTCGCTTTCGAGAGATGCCAAACCATACAGCAATCAAAACAGAGATGGCTGTAAATGCTGTGCAAAAGGCGATCACAGCACAAGGCGGAATAATGAAACAGCACGAATATCTGCCCTGTGCATACAAAGTGTCTGGAACGGATGATCTCACAAAGCTGCCCTACTATCAAGATGGCGCTTTTGTGGTGCAGGATATCAGTTCGATACTTGCAGTGATGGCACTTGATATAAAGGGATATGTGAATCAGAGAAATCTAAAAGACCGCAAAAAAGCGGTGCGTGTGCTTGATTTGTGTGCAGCGCCTGGCGGGAAGTCTATGCTTGCAGCAGATATTTTAGAACAATGTGATGTCAATTATGCGATTTTATCCAGAGATATTTCTGTGGAAAAAACCTGTAGAATGTCAGAGAACTTTGAACGGTGTGGTTTGAATCATATAACAATCGAGACAGCAGATGCAGCAGAGGAAGAACAACAGCTTGTGGGGACTGTGGATATTGTAATTGCAGATGTTCCCTGTTCAGGACTTGGCGTGATAGGGAAAAAACGTGATATTAAATATAAGATTACGCCGGAGGCAATTGAGGAAATTATCGCGCTGCAAAGGCGGATACTTGCAGTGGCAGTGCGGTATTTAAAGCCAGGCGGACGGCTGTTGTTCAGCACTTGTACCATCAACCAAAACGAGAACGAGAAACATTTTGCATGGTTGCGCGATATGCTGAAATTGATGCCAATGTCGCTTGATAAGTCATTGCCAGTCTGTTTACATACAGAGACCACCAAGAATGGGTATTTGCAGTTATTGCCGGGTGTACATGATGCGGACGGATTTTTTATCAGTGTATTTTGTAAACCAGAGGAGTAAAGATGAAAAAAGAATCATTTGATTTGAAATCAATGACTTTGGAGGAAATAAACACAGTGATTGCGGCGATGGGGGAAAAACCATTTCGCGCCAAACAATTGTACGAGTGGATGCATGTTAAACTCGCACGGAATTATGACGAGATGACAAATCTGCCCAAAGGTTTACGGGAACGACTGACGGAACACTATCCATATACTTGCTTGAGAGAAGTAATGGTACAGAAATCAAAGCTTGACGGAACCCAAAAATATCTTTTTGCACTGGCGGATGGAAATTGTGTTGAGAGTGTCTGGATGCAGTACCATCATGGCAATTCTGTGTGTATTTCCTCGCAGGTTGGGTGTCGTATGGGCTGTCGGTTCTGCGCCTCAACGCTTGACGGGCTGGAAAGAAATCTTACGCCATCTGAGATGCTTGACCAGATATATGCGATTGCTAGAAGCACTGGGGAGCGGGTTTCCAATATCGTAGTGATGGGAACTGGGGAACCCTTGGATAATTATGACAATCTCCTTCGTTTTTTGCAGATGATTTCTGATGAAAATGGGCTTCATATTAGCCAGAGAAATATTACCGTTTCGACCTGTGGTATTGTGGAAAATATGAGGAGGCTTGCGGACGAAAAAATGCAGCTTACACTGGCATTGTCGCTTCATGGTTCCACACAAGAAAAAAGGCAGGAGTTAATGCCAATTGCAAAAAGGTATGCAATTGATGAGGTGATGGACGCCTGCCGTTATTATTTTGCGCAGACAGGCAGGCGCATTACGTTTGAGTACAGTCTCGTCAGTGGAGTCAATGACACAGAAGCGGACGCAGAAAATTTGTGCAGACTTGTAGGCGGGCTGAACTGCCATGTCAATCTCATACCAGTTAATCCCATCAAAGAGCGCGATTTTACCGCATCTGAGCGCAAAGATGTCCTTCATTTCCAGAATCGGTTAGAAAAAAAGCATATTAACGCCACAGTTCGTAGAGAGATGGGCAGGGATATTGATGGAGCTTGCGGGCAGTTACGGAGAAGGTTTGGAGACTTGAATTAAGATTACACATGTGCTAATATAAGTAGAAGTGTGAACAGCAACAAAACATTTTCACTGATTGGAGGAGAAAAAGTGGAGTTATTTTCTATAACGGATGTTGGCAGGAGAAGGGAAATTAACGAAGACTATCTATATACTTCGGATAAGCCGGTGGGAAATCTTCCAAACCTTTTTATTGTGGCTGATGGTATGGGCGGACATAATGCTGGAGATTACGCGTCAAAACATGCGGTGGAAAAGGCGGTATCAGTGATTGAACAGTATACGGAAGAGTATGATGCAGAGAATATACTACAGAAGGCAATTGATGATGCCAACACACATATTCATCAGATTGCAGGGCGGAACAGTAAATATAAAGGGATGGGAACGACGTTTGTCGCAGTGACATTTGAGGGAAATCATGTGACTGCTGCTAATGTAGGAGACAGCAGAATGTATATTATCAATGATTTTATAACACAGATCACCAAAGATCACTCCCTTGTTGAGGAAATGATTGACATGGGAGGGATAGACAGGGAAGCGGCGCGGAGCCATCCAGATAAAAATATTATCACAAGGGCAGTCGGCGTAAAAGAGTATGTACTTGTGGATTTTTTTGATGTGCACATCGGACCAGCAGAGAAATTGCTACTCTGTACAGACGGACTTACCAATATGCTAAAAGATGACGAAATACACAGGATTATCGTTGAGAGCAGCAGCTTGGAGGAAGCCGGAAGACGTCTGATCGAAGCTGCCAATCAAAACGGCGGGCGAGATAATATAGCTGTGGTTCTTGTGGAACCGTTTGGAGGTCGGAATGATTAAGTTGGGAATGCTGATTGGCGGTCGCTATGTGGTGCTGGAAAAAATTGGCACCGGCGGCATGTCAGATGTATACAGAGCAAAAGATCAAAAGCTGAACCGGTTTGTGGCGGTCAAAGTGCTAAAGCAGGAGTTTTCTGAAAATCGGAATTTTGTGTCAAAATTCCGAGTGGAAGCGCAGGCAGCGGCGGGACTGATGCACCCAAATATTGTAAATGTCTATGATGTAGGAGAAGAAGAGGGGATTCACTATATTGTGATGGAACTTGTGGAGGGCATCACACTTAAAAAATATATTGAGAAAAAAGTCAGACTCACCACAAAGGAAGCTATCAGCATTGCGATACAGGTTGCAATGGGCATTGAGGCGGCCCATAACAATCATATTATACACAGAGATATCAAGCCTCAAAATATCATGATCTCCAAGGAGGGGAAAGTTAAGGTAACAGATTTTGGCATCGCAAAGGCAGCGTCAAGCAATACACTCACTTCTAATGTAATGGGGTCTGTTCATTATACGTCGCCGGAGCAGGCGAGAGGAGGTTTTTCGGACGAGAAGAGTGATATTTATTCTCTAGGAATCACAATGTTTGAGATGCTGACAGGGCGCGTCCCATTTAATGGGGATACGACGGTGGCGATTGCCATTAAACATATACAGGACCCTATACCATTGTTGCGGGATTTTGTGCCGGAAGTACCACAGAGCGTAGAAAACATTGTAATGAAGTGTACGCAGAAAAGTCCAGACAGGCGTTACCAGGGTATGAGCGAGATGATAGCAGATTTAAAATGCTCTCTAATCAATCCAGATGCTGTGATTGCACAGGTGGACAAAGAAGATGACACTGGAAAGACAAAGATTATGCCAAACAGTGACCGAACAGCATCTATTTCTGTACCGCCAGTATTGAATACCATCTGGGAGGAAAAAGTACCGCGAAGGGAAACGTATGCAGACGAGGCGGATTTGGAGGCTATGCCAGAATTGATAACTCCTGTAAATACAAAGAGAAAAAACAGCAGTTATGAGGAGGACACTTACAATGAGTCTTATTACACTGACGAAGAATATTATGAAGATGTTGAAGAGGTCAAACAAGATAAGCCAGTAAGAAATACCAAACAGAAAACACAGAAGGGAACAAATCCTTCTAATACCAAAAAACCAGCGAAAAAAACGCAGAAAAAATCTGAGAAAAAAACTGGAACGAATTCTGCAAATAAATCTAAAAGTAACAACAAACAAAATACAACTGCAAAGACAAAGCAAAATAAAACCAGCACAAAGGCGAACAAAACATATGATTATTACGAAGAAGATTATGTGCAGGAGACTGTCAATCGTCAAAATGTTCGAGAGAGTACATATGATTATGAAGAGGACTTTGCGAAAAATTATGGAAAAAATGAGTATGATTACAATCCAAAAGCAGAGGGATTTACGACAGTTCTCACAGTAATCGCTGCGGTGATTATCGGCTGTATTTTGCTGTATTTTGTAGGACAGGCAACTGGAATTTTTGAGCAGATTGGAGGAACCCCACTTCATAATAAGGTCAATGGAAGTGAGATTGAAAATGTGGTGATGCCAGAGTTTGCAGACCGAGATGTTGAGGAGGTCAAAGAGGCGCTCAATTCCGCCGGATTGGGATATAAAACCACATTTATTGAGTCCACACAATACACCAAAAATAAGGTGATATCGGCTGCGCTGGAGGATGGCCAGACTGTGCTTGCAAATGATAGGATTCCAGTGAACACAACAATTGTGCTTACAGCAAGTGCGGGTACAAATGGTATTAGTGTCCCCCCTGTTCAAGGGTTGTCGGAGGCAGAAGGAACTGCCACATTGACCAAAGAGGGATTTAAGGTGGTAAAGACACAGGAATCCTCAGCAGAATATTCAAAAGGGACAATCATTGCACAGTTTCCAGAGGGAAATACTACAGCGCCACTTGAATCTGAGATTACGATTGTCATAAGCAACGGTAGCGATCAGGTAGAGGTACGAATGCCAGGTGTTCTTGGCAATGCAAGAGAGACTGCAGTGCATACATTAGAGGCTGCGGGATTAGTGGTAAACAGCGTTGAGGAGTCGTACAGTGAGTATCCAGAAGGACAGATTTGCTATCAGAGCTATGAGGAAGGGACGACTGTCACTGCAGGAACTGCTATCGATTTAAAGATTAGTATTGGAAAGGAAACGGCAACTTACAATTGCAGTTTGCTTATACAAGCACCAGATGACTATATAGGCGGCATTGCAGAGGTACTTCTTACTACGGCAGATGGGACACAGCAATTGTGGTCTGCGCAGAATGTAACCGCGTTTCCTGTGTCTATTAATTTAAATAATTTTACGAGCCCGTCGGCTTATGGAATTGTGATTGTCACCTATGTGAGAAATGAAGAAGAACCTGTGATAGATGCAGACGGGAATCAGACAGTGCAGGTGGTGCCAAAGGCAGCGCAGAAAACACAGAATGTACAGTTTACAAAGAATTAGCACATAGTTAATGTTGCTTACATAGATGAAAAATGAAATAAAAATAAAGCGGGTAATATAAGGGTATGCAAGGGAAGATTATAAAGGGAATTGCGGGTTTTTATTATGTTCATGTCCCTGATAAGGGTATCTATGCATGTAAGGCAAAAGGAATCTTTAGAAAAGAAAATATCAAACCACTTGTGGGTGATGATGTGGAGATAGAAATTACACATGAAAAAGATTGTGAAGGAAATATCCAGACAATCCTTCCTAGAAAAAATGCACTTTTACGTCCTGCGGTTGCCAATATTGATCAGGCTCTATTAATTTTTGCTATGACAAAGCCTGATCCAAATTTTAATCTTCTTGACCGTTTTCTAATTATGATGCGGCAGCAGGGTTTGGAGTGTATTCTATGTTTTAATAAAAGTGACCTTTCGGACAGTACACAAAAGGAATGCATTGCACAAATTTATGAGCATAGTGGATATCAGAGTTTATTCTTGAGTGCAGAAGAAAAGGAAGGAATTGATGCACTGACACAAAAACTGTGTGGCAAAACTACAGCGGTGGCAGGACCAAGCGGAGTTGGAAAATCATCAATTATAAACTGCCTGCAAAAAGACAAACAGATGGAGACAGGGGCGATCAGCGAGAAGATTGCCCGTGGAAAACATACTACAAGGCATTCAGAATTGATTACAATCTCTGGAAACACTTATATTATGGATACGCCAGGGTTTAGTTCGCTGTCTCTATTTTCCTTGGAAAAAGAGATGTTAAAAGACTATTATCCAGAATTTGCGCCGTATGAGCCTGAGTGTCGTTTTTTGACATGTGCGCATATTCATGAGCCGATATGCGGAGTGCGCAAAGCGTTAGCAAAAGGCTTTATCAGTGAGGTAAGATATGATAACTATGCAGCATTTTATGAAGAACTAAAAGAGAAAGAAAAGAGGAAATATTAGTATGAATTATTTATGTCCCTCAATACTTGCAGCAGACTTTTGGGAACTTGGCAGACAGATTGCACTTGTGGAAAAGGCAGGGGTGCCGTACTTGCATATTGATGTGATGGATGGCATGTTTGTGCCGTCCATCTCGTTTGGAATGCCTGTGCTTGAATGCATAAGGAAAAAGTCGAACCTTTTTATGGATGTGCATATGATGGTAAAGAAGCCAGAGCGTTATATTGAGGAGTTGATCCGACTGGGTGCTGATGGTGTGACAATTCATGTGGAAGCGTGCGACCACATAACAGAAACACTTTTAAAAATCAGAGAACTTGGCGCGAAAGCAGGACTTGCAGTCAATCCTGAGACACCTGTAAGTGCCGTATTTCCTTATATGGAACTGGTTGATATGGTGTTGGTGATGACAGTGCACCCAGGATTTGGAGGCCAGAAATACATACCCGTTTGTTTTGATAAGATTAGGGAGATGCGACAAGTTATCAACCAAAGTTATCCTGAAGTGAAATTGGAGATTGACGGCGGTGTGACTCTGGACAATCTGGAGAAAAATCTTGCGGTTGGCGCAAATGTCATTGTGACAGGTTCTGCCATATTTAAAGGAGATATAGAGGCGAACATACGAGAATTTTTAAAACGTATGTGATTATAGTAAACGTAAATATAAATTTCATTATTATAATATTCTGTAATAGTTCAGCCATGCAAAATTGAATATACAAAATGCTGTTGAGAGCTTGCTCATGTAAGGCATTTTGTATATTCGATTTTATAGGGCGGACGCCCGACATGAAATAAGTTGTCGGGAGTAGTCTAAACGAATTGTCAAATTGTACAAACCGACAACTTATGAATGGGCATGGATGAACTGCAGTTACTATTCACGGTCTGGGAGCCGCTCATAGTAACGATTCGGGACGATATTTAGAGTTTTGCTTCGCAAAAATCGCCCATTTTGCCGTGCAAAATTTTCACTCCTAAATCATGTTCTCACGGAATGCGCAGTTCAGCGCATTCCTGACCCAGGAATAGTAACGAACGGTAATATAATTTTTTATGAAATGGATAAAAAAAGGTTTTATTGAATCCAAAACTGTGTTATAATAATACAGAATGCCTGAAAGGTGGTGAGATTATGGCAAAAGTGATGGTAGTGGATGATGCTGTCTTTATGAGGATGACGATTAAAAAGATGCTTGAGGCACACGGACATTCTGTGATTGGAGAAGCAGGAAATGGTGTGGAGGCAGTAAAAAAATACGTGGAAATAAAGCCAGAAGTTGTATTGCTCGACATTACCATGCCCGAGATGAATGGGGTAGAGGCGTTGAAGCGCATTAAAGAAGTCGATGCAAAAGCGAAAGTGATTATTTGTTCCGCAATGGGGCAGCAGGCGATGGTTGCACAGGCCATTCAGAGCGGTGCAAAAGATTTTGTTGTGAAGCCTTTTGAAGAAGGACGACTGGCGGCTGCTGTGGATAGAGTGATGGCAATGTAAATCCCATAGGCTTTAAAGGACAAGTAATGGGACATATGATTTTATTGTCCGAACAGAAAAATACATAAAAATAAAAAAATGAAAATAATGGTAGACAAACCATTATTTTTATTGTATGATATAGAAAACGTTTTCTGGAAAACGTTTTCTGAAAGGGCGAAATAATTGTAATAATAGTATATAATAGACTTTGAGAAAAGTGGGTGATTTATGAGTTGGTTTCAATAAGAGATGTGGCAGGAAAAGCAGGGGTAGCAATTTCAACGGTATCAAAAGTGTTAAATCATTATCCTAATGTGAGTGAAGAGACAAGACGAAAAGTAACTGCGGCGATTGAAGAGCTTGGCTTTGTTCCCAATACAATTGCGTCAGCGCTGTCGTCTAAGAAAACTGGAAGAATTGCACTCGTACTTGATGTAAACAGACATGCGCAGACGGTTGATGAGATTCCGATGCAATATATTATCGGTGCGATCAATCAAGCAAAAGAAAAAAACATGGATATTATCACTGTTTTTTTTACAATGATTGCTGAGATGAATGTCGAGGAGATGACACGATATTTTCAATCTCAGAGCATAGAGGGATTGTTGATATGCGATTTGTCAAAAGATGATGCCATCTTGAGAAAGTTAGTGGAGGAAGGCAGATTTAAATGTGTGCTTATTGATGCGCCTGGTGTGAGTGAGAATACATCAAGTATTCATATTGACAATGCAAAGGCGCAGTATGAGGTTGCAAAAAAGTTCCTGATAGGAAAAAATAAGAAAAAAGTTTTATATCTGTCTGGAAAGAAAAATGGTTATGTCTCTGAGGAGCGGCTCAATGGTATGAACAGGCTGGCGGAGGAGATGGGACTTCAAGTGCTTGTAAGAACTGGAAATTTTAGTGAGTTAGAGGCAAGAAAGCTGACAATGCAGTATGCGAGGAGCAAAGATGCGATTATATGTGCGTCGGATTTGATGGCAATTGGTGCGATGAAAGCATTGATTGATATGGATATTTACAGACCTGTATGTGGGTTTGATGGCGTGAGCCTAATGGGATATGCAGGGAAACAAATGCATACAGTAAGACAGGATTTTCAGCAGATTGCGGCAAATGCTGTGGAGGAGCTTTCCCGCTTACTAGAAGGGGGGAGTGGTCAGGATATTGTGATGCCGCACAAATTGATTCGCATTAAGTATTTGGATGTGATTTCATAAAAATAATAGAGTATGTTTTAAAAGCAACTATCAATAATAATATAGTGCTGCAATGGCAGCAGAAAAGGAGCAGAGAATGAACGTAAAAGCAAATTTGGAAGCAACAGCACAGAAAATGTATGGTAAAGCCATCAAGGAGCTTGATGACCGCCAGCTTTACTTTGCAATTCTAAGTATGACAAAGGAGATGATGAAGGATAAGGGGGCGATCAAGGGAAGCAAGAAGATTTATTATATCTCGGCAGAGTTCCTGATTGGAAAATTGCTTTCCAACAATCTGATTAATCTTGGTATTTATGAGGAGTTGGAAACAGCTTTGAAAGAAGAAGGAAAGGTACTTAGCCGCATTGAGGAGGTTGAGCCAGAGCCATCTCTTGGAAATGGCGGTCTTGGAAGACTTGCAGCATGTTTTCTGGACTCTATTGCAAGCCTTGGACTTCCTGGAGATGGTATTGGACTAAACTATCATTTTGGATTGTTTAAACAGGTATTTAAGGACAGACAGCAGACAGCAGAAAAGAATGATTGGATCGAGGACCAGTCTTGGCTTACAAAGACAGATATTTCTTTCCCAGTATATTTTGGTAAGAAGAAAGTAATGTCCAGACTTTATGATATTGATGTGATTGGATATGAGGAGGGCATCAATAAGCTGCATTTATTTGATATTGAGACAATCGATGAGAGTATTGTCCGGGAAGGCATTGATTTTGATAAGTCTGATATTGACAAGAATCTCACGTTATTCCTTTATCCAGACGATTCTGATGAGGCAGGACAGCAGCTTCGTATCTATCAGCAGTATTTTATGGTGTGCAATGGCGCACAATTAATTTTAAAAGAGATGAAGGATAATGGTTATGACCTGCACAAGATGTATGACCATGTAGTAATTCAAATCAATGATACGCATCCAACGATGGTGATTCCCGAATTGATTCGTATCCTTACCGAAGAGGAAGGATTTGATATGGATGAGGCAATTAATGTAGTCAGCAGAACCTGTGCATATACAAACCATACGATTCTTGCAGAAGCGCTTGAGAAATGGCCTGTAAAATATTTGCAGAAAGTTGTTCCACAGTTAATGCCGATTATCTGGGAATTAGACAAGAGAGCCTCCATTAAGTATAAAGACCCTAAGGTGCAGATTATTGATGATAACATGCGTGTGCATATGGCACATATTGATATTCACTATGGCTTTTCAGTAAATGGTGTTGCGGCAATTCATACAGAGATTTTGAAGGATTCAGAACTGAATCACTTTTATAAAATTTATCCAGAGAAGTTTAACAATAAGACAAATGGAATCACTTTTAGAAGATGGCTTTTGTCCTGCAATAGAGAACTTGCAGCATGTATTACAAAGAAAATTGGTGCTGGATACAAAAAGGATGCAGCAGAGCTTGAGAAGTTAATGGATTATCTGAATGATGAAACACTGCTGACAGAAATCCAAGCGATTAAGCGAACAAAGAAAGAAGAACTTGTGGAATATCTCAAGGAGAACGAAGGACAGGACATCAATCCAGATTCTATCTTCGATATTCAGGTTAAGAGACTTCATGAGTATAAACGTCAGCAGATGAACGCGCTCTATATCATTCATAAGTATTTGGAGATTAAGGGTGGAAAGAAGCCATCTACACCAATCACTTTTATCTTTGGAGCAAAGGCGGCACCGGCATATATCATTGCACAGGATATCATTCATCTGTTGTTGTGTCTGGAAGAGATTGTCAATAATGATCCAGACGTAAAGGACTATATGAAAGTGGTAATGGTAGAGAATTACAATGTGAGCTATGCAGAAAAATTAATACCAGCATGTGATATCTCGGAGCAGATTTCCTTGGCTTCCAAAGAGGCAAGCGGCACCGGCAATATGAAGTTTATGTTGAATGGTGCGGTGACTCTTGGAACAAGTGATGGTGCAAATGTAGAGATTCATGAGCTTGTTGGAGATGACAATATCTATATTTTTGGAGAGAAGTCAGAGCAGGTTATCAAGCACTATGCAAAGGCGGATTATGTGGCAAAGAGCTTTTATGAGAAGAGCAGTGTAATCAAAGCGGCGATTGACTTTATTACCAGCGAAGAGGTATTGAAAGTAGGAAATGAGGAGCGTTTGACCAGATTGCAGAGAGAGCTGATTAATAAAGACTGGTTTATGACACTTCTGGACCTTGAAGACTATATTGTTACAAAGGATAAGATGCTTGAAGATTACAAGGACGAGGCAAAATGGAAGCGCATGATGCTTGTAAATATTGCTAAAGCAGGTTTCTTCTCATCAGACAGAACGATTGAAGAGTACAATAGAGATATTTGGAAATTGAGATAAAGATGTTTAAAATAGCGGGTTAAATAGCATTACATGATTTAAAATACCCTATTTGCCACTCGTTTGTCACCGATTCAGAGTAAATGTTAAAAAATAAGAAAAGGACTGAACAATTTCTAATATGTTTAGTCCTCTTTTTATGCACACGGACGCGGAAAGGAAATATGCCACTAAAGTGGAGTACGAATCAGAAAAATAAGATATATATTGAAACAGGGTTTTTCTTATGATAAAATGAAAACATCTTTAGGAAAATAAATTATACAGGAATAAGTACAATTTCCGACGTATTTAATGTTTTTGTCATAAAAATACAAACTTATAACTTTTGAAAATAGGAGGAAATCCATCACAATCATGACCAAAAAGCAGTTTAAATACGATATGCAGCGTGGTTTGGGAAGCTGTGTAGTGGCATTAAAGAATATGGATGACTTAGAGAAGGAACGATTTCGGCCACTTGTGCTGTGGGGGTGTTCCCGCGATATGGCGTATGATGCACAGTGTGAGGGATGCAGAAGTTTTTATCTATATGAATTGATTGTGGAGTTTGCGGATATAACGCCTTTTCTGGATGTGATTGAAAAACGCTTGATTCATAGTATGCACTCGCGCGGGTGGGAGTTTGCACAGGACTGTCAGTTGTTGGCGTTTCTTGTGTCTGATGGAAACAAACGGGCATGGAGGATATTGACACACTGCTATGATACATTGTTGCAGATTTTGTCAAAGAAGCGCACAAGAGAAAGATATGGTTTGCTTTCAGAGCGGGACAATTTTGAGCATATATGTGTTTCTCTAGTGTGTGAGTGTTTTGATGACCGAGAGCGAAGAACCAAACTATACAAGATGATTGTCCGCGATTTGGGAATTTTGATTGATGGAAATGGATTATATGATTATGATGATTTTGAGTGGTTTCAGGCAGCCAGCGAGGACACGCTAGGAAAAAGAACGATTCAAAAATTGCTATATGGAACAGATGTTGATGGGAACATTAAAAACTATGCGCTTCTCAGAGAAAAACGTCTTGAAGAAAGAAAATCGGAATACGAAAGAAAAAAGAGAATAGAGCCAGAAACAGCGGACGAGGTTTATCATCGATTAAAAAATGGAGAAAAAGTAGGACAGATATGCTCTTTAATGTTAGGGCGTACTTTTATGAAGCAAGATAAGAAGTTGGAAGTTTTGAAATTGGCTGCATACTATAAAGAGGAGGCAGAACCAGAGATTCGCTATAATCTTCTGCGACTGCTTGCGAATAGAGAGTGCGCATGGGCGCCGTCACTGTCCTGTTTGATTGCGGATTCACAATCAGAGCATTCTGAACTATCCGAAAGGGCGTTTGCAGTTTTAAGGTATTATGCAAAAGATGCGCATGTAAGAGCTTATGCAATTGCACTTTTGCAGAAAAAAGAACATATTGCAGAAGCAGTGTCTATGCTTACCACTAATTATGAAGAGTCGGACAAGGAGCTTTTTGTGGAGGCAGTCAAGCAGATACCGATTACTTATGAGAATGGTTTTTGGCATTCGGCGTATTATGATATTATGGATATGTTTTATGCTCCTGGAAAGAAAAAGCCAAAGGAACTGTTGCTTTATATGTATCAAAATACATTGTGTTCTTTCTGTCGGGAATATATCGTTAAGGAGATGGGACGCAGGCATATGCTGACGCACGAGCTGCTAGAAGAGATACAATATGACTGCAACAGTGATATTAGAGAATATGCAGATAAAAAACTGCGGTCGATTAGGAACAGTTCAGGTTAAATTATAGTAAAAGTAAGAAAATAGTAAGAATTTGTCAAGGGTTTTGAAAGGTACAGACGTTATAATGTTTTTTAGAAAGATTGAGAGAAAGGGGATTTCTATGAAACATTTAACGATTACTGTACCTTGTTTTAATTCGGAGGATTATTTGGAGCGCTGTGTGGATTCTCTGGTTATCGGTGGGAAGAATGTGGAGATTATTATTGTCAATGATGGTTCGACAGACCGCACTGGGGAGATTGCAGATCGATATGCAAGACAATATCCTGATATTGTGACAGTGGTGCACAAGGAGAACGGAGGGCATGGATCTGGCGTGAATACAGGCCTTGCGCTTGCCACAGGAATGTATTTTAAGGTGGTAGATTCCGATGATTGGCTGGAAGAGAATGCATATAGAACGCTATTAAAAAAGATAGAGAAATGGTGTGTGCAGGGATTTGGTCCACATTTGCTGATATGTGATTATACATACAATCATTTCGATCAAGGAATAGAGAAAACAATTCATTTTCAGAATGTATTTCCAGAGAATAAAGTGTGCACGTGGGATAAAATTGGAGTTTTCCGTCCTTCGCAGTATTTGGTAATGCACGCGCTGATTTACAGAACAGATATTCTGAGAAAATCAAGAGTGGTATTGCCGGAGCATACATTTTATGTGGATAATCTATTTGCATATTGTCCACTGCCTTACGTTGAGACGCTCTATTATATGCATCTAAATCTTTATCAGTATTATTTGGGCAGGGAAGATCAGTCAGTCAATGAAAAAGTAATGATTTCGCGGATTGAGCAGCAGATTAAGGTGACAAAAATGGTTGCGGAGAGTGTGGATTTGCATGAAGTCAAAATGAAATATCCCAAACTTGCACGTTATATGTGTCGCAATGTCTCAATCATGATGGCAATCTCTTCCATTCATCTGTTGTTAAAAGGTGATGAGCAGGCAAAAACCAGACATTTGGAACTGTGGTCGGATATCAAAAGGAGTGATCCAGGATTGTATTATAAGCTACGGTATACGAAGCTTAGTGGATTTACAAATCTTCCAGGGAAACTTGGAAAGCTTGTTACAGTAGGGGGGTATCGGCTTGCAAGAAAAATCTATCAGTTTCAATGACATAAAAGGAGAAGGAGTTATGGCACATATTTATATTGCATTTGTGGACACGCCGGGATTTTTTGCGTCATTGATACGACGATTTTTAAAACAGAGATATATTCATGTCGTGCTTGGGTTTGACGCAGAACTGAGAGAGGCTTACAGTGTGGGGCGGCGCAATCCAGCGGTTCCAATATTTGCTGGATTTGAGAAGGAGGACAAAGATAAAATATTACATGCATTTCCAACAGCATATTATCGGATTTGCGAACTGGATTGTACAGATGCGCAGAAAAAGGCATTGCAAAAAAGAATACAGGAAGATTATAAAAATCGGTTTCGCATTCACTATGCAGTGTTTGGATTACCTTTTATTTTAATGAATAGCCCTTTTTATATTTACAATCAGTATACTTGTTCTTCATATCTTGCAAGAATCCTACAGGAAAATGGAATTTTCATATCCAGGAAACATTTTTCTTTGGTCACCCCGAAGGACTTTTATAGCTATCAAAATTTGCGTGTAATATTTGAGGGAGAATTGTCTCAGATTGTGTCAGGAGTTTCCTGCAAATTTCTGGAGGAAGTCAGCGGAGGGAGTATGTGTGTATGAAACATATGAATCGAAGAGAGGCGCGCAGACTGGCTATCAATGTAGGAATTTTTGCTGCTATTATGGCACTGACCTTTTGGAGCGTTTTTCGCGGGCAGGATTTTGTGCAGATTGTGTCGGCAATCGGTCAAATGTCCGGGGGATATATGGCAGGGGCAATTATTCTGGCAATCTTTTTTGTGTCGGCAGAGGGGTGTATGATTTGGTATCTGCTACAAGGAATTGGGGAACAGACAACGCTGCCGCGCTGCATTTCTTATTCGTTTATTGGTTTTTTCTTTTCGGGCATTACACCCTCAGCAACGGGCGGACAGCCAATGCAATTGTATTATATGCGTCGGGACGGCAATGCGCTCTCGACGTCTTCTGTTGTGTTGATGACTGTTGCTGTGATTTATAAATTTGTACTTGTATTGATAGGAATCGGTATTGTGGTGTTTTGGCGGAGACCATTAAAGTCATATCTACAAGAATATTATGGATTGTATTTTCTGGGATTGTTTTTAAATACCGCGCTGGTGGTGGTTTTGTTGATGGTTATGTTTTCACAGGGAATTATTAGAGGCTGTTTTTATAAGGTTGAGGCGTTGCTAATACGCCTTCATTTGTGGCGGGAAAAAGAGTCCAGAAGAGAGAAAGTGGAGCAGTTTTTGTCTGGGTATCAGAACACAGTTCTTTTCTTGCGAAGTCATAAGAAACTAATTGGAATAACGATAGCAGGGACATTCGTGCAGCGCTACAGCGTATTTGTGCTGGCGTTTGTAGTATATCGCGGATTGGGGCTTTCTGGCACAGCAATGCTGGATATTGTGCTGGTGCAGGCGGCAGTTTACATTGCAGTGGATATGCTTCCAATTCCTGGGGCACAGGGAATTACGGAGGCAATGTATCGAGGTGTATTTCAAAAGATTTTTGTAGGAAATTATCTTGTGGTGTCAATGTGCATCACAAGAGGAATTAGTTTTTATCTAGTAATGTTAATTGGGCTTGCGGTGTTTTGTGTAGCGCGAAGACGATAAATACTCTCCGCACTTTGAAGTTGCGTGAAACAAAAAAATCGCGCATATAGATTGGTTGTAGCTTATCTGGGAAAATACTATACTGATAATGCGGCGCGGCGCAAGAAAATGAGAGGAGAAAATGAGATGAGCTTTGGAAAAAATTTGCAGTTTTTAAGACATCTAAGAGGAAATATGACACAGGAGGATTTGGCTGAAAAAATGAATGTCAGCCGTCAAACCGTATCAAAATGGGAGCTGGACATAGCACAGCCTGAAATGGACAAGGCGATAGAGCTTTGCAAGTTTTTTAATTGCTCGCTGGACAACTTGTTCCGTGATGATATGGTCGTTTGTGGCGAAGTGTATACAAATTTACGTGTTGAAATGGTACCCGCTTTTCGCTATATCAAACATGCTGTTGTAAGCGCCATTCCAGAGGGGGATGCTATCGACAGAATATTTACCATTGCCCGTAACTGTGGTGTCGATAAACCTCGTGTTATTGGGTGGGATTTTTCAAGTGTGTCACAGGAGCAGATAAATGTTTTCAATATGCATGGTTACGAAGCCGCATGGATATTGCCTGATGGGATCGTTCCTCCTGATATGGAAATATATGAGCAGGTAGCGCATAAATATGTAGCAGTACATATTGAAAATCCTTTTGAAAATCCTTTTGTGACGATTCCCAATGCTTATAAAACGCTTATGGAATATATGCGCGTGAATGGTCTGGAGCACACGGAAAAGGATGTTATTCCCTGCTTTGAGACTGACGGGGAGAATATGGATATTTATATTGCTTGTAAGTAGCATGTCTTATTGCATGTATGATAGTGTAGTAGTGTAAATAGAAATGGGTTTTTGATAATAACTTTTTGTATGTGCCCAAAATTGTCTTAAGTAATTTTGTAACAGTTCAGCCAAGGAGTTTGTACTATGCTGCAAAGTCCGTGAGAAAATGTGGTGGTTGAGATGCATCAAGCCATAGTACATGGCTTTGACATCGCGAAGCGATTCTGCATGGCTTGATGCGTTACAGTTCGGCAAGGCTGAACTGTAACGCAATTTTTTGTATTATAAAAAAATCGCATGAATTATTTGTCTGCATATAGTATAATAAAAAGAAAACAGGTGAGACCAATGGACAATACTTTTTTGACACAGATTACAAATGGAATCATAGAAGAGGTTGAGACGGGCAGAAATAGCTCCTTTGTGCTTGTCTCTTACAATGACTGCCCTAACTGTGACAGTCCAGACCAGATGATACGATTGAATGTAGGAAACAATACAGTGATTCTGGACGAAAATAACAATCGTATTTTATTGAGGGATTTGCAGAAGGGAATGGTTGTGAATGCTGCATTTTCCAACGCGACGACAAGGAGTATGCCGCCACAGTCAGCAGCATATGTTATTCAAGTAACGGGAAGACCTCTTGAGGATCAGGTAACAGTTGGCAGGATTGTCGATATCGATAGACAAAACAGAAGCTTTACAACGATTAGCGATGGAAATATATCATCTGTAATACGGTTTCATATGGCGGATGATGCCAAGATTTTTAATAGTTTTGGCAGACCAATGCAGTTTGCGAATCTTGTTCCAGGTTTGCGAGTGAGAGTGCGTCATGCCGCATTTATGACTATGAGCATTCCGCCACAGACAACAGCTTATGAGGTTCGAGTAGTGACAGTTTGACAAGAACAATATAGTCTATAGAAGAGCGCCGTTAAATGATTGATTTGGAGGCATACCAGAACACACAAGAGGTGTAAAAATGACAGAGGAAGATTATATCAAAAAACAAATTGAGTTGAACAGTAACATTAGATGTGAAAATACGGTTAATCTGTCTCAAGTGCAAACAGTAGCAGGTGTAGATCTTGCCTATTGGAAGGAAGAAGAACAAGAGTATGCGGTTTGTTGTATAGTAATAATTAATTATAATACATTTGAAGTGATTGAGCGTGTTAGCTATGCAGATAAAATTAAGGTACCTTATATTCCAGGTTGCTTGGCATTTCGTGAAGTTCCGCTGTTTTTGGAAACCTACAAAAAAGTTACGATGATACCAGATGTAATATTTTTTGATGGAAACGGATATTTGCATCCAAGACATATGGGACTGGCAACACATGCTGGGATTTTGATTCAGAAGGCAACTGTTGGAATTGCAAAAAGTTATTATAAAGTGGGAGATGTGGATTTTGTTATGCCTGCCAATACAGCACAGGCATATACAGAAATTGAATGGAATGGGGAGCACTATGGGCGAGTTCTGCGCACACATGTGAACGTGAAACCTATCTTTTTATCGGTTGGGAATGCGATTGATATCAATACGGCAACGCAGATGGCAAATAGGTTGACGACAAGAGAAAGTCATGTGCCAATCCCAACCAGACTTGCAGATTTGATGACGCATGAAAAACGTAAGGAGTTAACCGAAAAACGGTAGAATGCGCTCCACAAGAAACACTGCGATACATGCAGCCAAAGCCACAATCAACAGACTTTTTCCGCGATATGCGGCGATAATGGCAGTGATAAGTCCTGCAAGCGCTGAGTAAAAGCTTGCGGTGGAATACAGGATCGCCGGAAAGGTCATGGCGGCAAGACACGCATAGGGCACATAGTATAAAAAAGATTTGATGTATCGATTGGTAATCTCTTTTTTGGACAGTGCCAGTGGGAGCATACGGATTAAGTATGTCACTGCCGCCATAACAAAGATATAGAGATAGATATTATGTGTCATTTTAAGACTCTCCTTTGTTGTTTTCCTCGTCGATTGGTCTTAGCCATGCTGCAATTCCTGCAATAATAACGGTTGTGATTATAATGACAAAACCAGACGAGACCTTTTTGAGTAGTGGTAGAATGGAAAATAAAAGGCTTAGTCCCATAGCAGACAAAACGACAAGTAAAATTGTGCGATCCTGTCTCGCCGGAGGAATGATAATCGCAAGAAACATTCCGTAAATAGCAACGCCAAGAGCGCTGATTACAAAGACGGGCAAGAGTGTTCCTGAAATTGCGCCAACCAGTGTTCCAAGAACCCAACCAGGCACGGCAACGCTAGTAATGCCATAATGGTATGCGGGCGTCAATGGTGTGTTCAGACTTGCATCCAGTGCGAAAATTTCGTCAGTCACACTGTATGCCATAAGATATCGATGCCAGTTTGACGCAGAGCGGTCCAGTTTTTGGGCAAGAGAAAAGGACATTAGGCAGTAGCGCAGATTGATGACAAGCTGTGTTAAGGCAATCTCAATATAGGTGCCTCCTGCGGCGATAATTCCAAGACCAGAAAACTGTCCGGCGGAGGTGACGTTTGTCAGCGATATCAGTACTGCCTGCAAGATGCTTAGTCCTTTTGTAGCAGCTTCCATTCCAAATGCAAAGGACACGGCAAAGTACCCTAAGGCGACTGGAATCCCATCTCGCAGCCCATTTCTGTAATTTTTTATTTCCAAGAATATCTCCTCATTTCTGTAGTGCATTCCAATTTTGTACAGTTTTTAAAATCACTATATAATACAACAAGTAAACAGATTTGTCAATTGTAAGATGAAATATCATCCCGAAATCAGTTACAGTTCAGCAAAGCTGAACTGTAATGCATCAAGCCATGCAAAATTGCTTCGCGATGTCAAAGCCATGTACCATGGCTTGATACATCTCAAGCACCACGTTTATTTACAATTATGCGAAGAATATATGGAGAAGTTTCCTGTAATTTCAATTACGTTAAAAGGGGCAACAGAAGAAAACTTTGAAGAGGCAAAGGTAATGCTTCGGAGAATTATTAGGAAAGAAGCAATGCGATTTCAATTTCTTCTAGAAAGCGATAAGATTGATGATACAGAACGCAGTCAGTACAAGGCGCTTATCAGTACAGATAAGTCAGGTACATTTACAATTCTTTTTCTTTTGCAACCGCAAGTTCATCAAAAATTATACTGTTACTGTTTATTTCAAAAAAATTTTTTAACATACTCATGGTTAATGTTTTTCCAAAACGTCTTGGGCGCATAAACAAATTTACATATGCAGGTTTTTTAAAAAGTCTATAATAAGTGCCGTCTTATCAACATAATAAAATCCTTCCTCACGTATTCTCTTGAAATTTTCAATCCCTAAGGGAAGTTTTAACTTTTCTGCCATACAATACCCTTTTCCTTGAAAACGTTTATATTTTTTAGTAGTATATCATATTTTATAAGGTAAATCATATTTTATTTCGATAAAAATAGTGAAGTTTACTTTGGCGCATGAATGAACAGTAATCTATTATACAAAGAGAGCTGAACAGTTCCTTATCTCACTAATTTTAGATGATGGGTTGAGGTAGCCAAAAGTAGTAGTATGTGCTATACTTAAGACATAAAAATGGCAAGAAATTATCATTTGGCAAAATCAGTAGATGGAAAGCAATATGTCTGTCGTTTGGAGAATAGAGAGATTGCATTTATTATAGTAGTGGCAACTGCATAGGTAGGAGATGATCAGATGAAAATCAGAGAGATAATGGAGACACTTCAATTAAATAAACTATTGGATAAAGGCGACAGAGAACATAATCAGTTGATGACGCAGTGGGGAGAAGCTATAGCAAATGAGCAGACAGAAGTTGTTTTGACCGAGTATCCTAGACCACAGCTTGCGCGGAAAAATTATACGATTTTAAATGGTATCTGGAAATATGCATTTACAAAGGAAGATGCCAGACCCGTAATCTGGGACGGTGATATTCGTGTACCATTTTCGCCGGAGACCTATCTATCGGGTGTGCAGCGCCAGCTAAAACCAGAAGAATTTTTGTGGTATGAGCGACGGCTGATAATCGATTGGATACCAATGGAAAAACGATTGCTGTTAAACTTTGGGGCTTGTGATGAGCGGTGTCGTGTTTATGTGAATGATACTTTAGCGGGGGTCCATTCCGGTGGTTATCAGGCATTTTCAATCGATATCACAGATTATATAGAAGTTGGAAAAAATACCTTGCGACTTTGCGTGCAGGATAAAAGTGATACTTCCTATCATGGGCGTGGAAAGCAGGCACTAAAAAATGGCGGTATGTTCTATACTGCGCAGAGCGGTCTGTGGCAGACAGTGTGGTGTGAGTGGGTTCCTGAGACTTATATCCAAGAGCTGCGCATTACACCAGATTATGACAGGGACAGCGTAATCTTAGAGATAACATCAAACAAATATTTAGAAGAGGCAATTTCCACAGAAATGATTTCTTGTAAAATTTTGTTATTTGACCAAAATCAGATTGTAAATGAAGTAAAAGCTAATGTTCAGATAAATGAAAAGGCTGTTATTACACTTACGATTCCAGATAAGAAAATTTGGACACCAGAACATCCATTTTTGTATGATATCCGAATTGTATATGGGGAGGATATGGTGGAAAGTTATTTCGGTATGCGCTTATTTACCGTAGAGTCAGACAGTAAGGGTGTCCCAAGGCTGTGTTTGAACCATCTGCCTTATTTTCAGAAAGGAATTCTTGATCAGGGCTATTATCCAGAAAGTTTGCTGACGCCAGTGAGTGACGCGGCGATGATTTTTGATATTGAGACTGCTAAGGCAAAGGGCTTTAATATGATACGCAAACACTGTAAAATAGAGCCAATGCGCTGGTATTATCACTGTGACAGGCTTGGAATGCTTGTTTGGCAGGATATGATTAACGGTGGAACCACCTATAATTTAGTAAAGACTTGCTATATTCCTACAGTGCTGTTTCCACTCCGACATAAGCGGGATAATGATTATGGTTATACTTCGCGGTCAGATAAGATTGGCAGGGAAGAGTGGAAAAAAGAGTGCATTGAGACAGTGCGGCAACTCTACAACTGCACATCTATCTGTACTTGGGTTTTATTTAATGAGGGTTGGGGACAATTTGATGCGAAAGAGAATACTGATATGGTGCGGACAGTGGACAATACGCGCATTATTGATGCGCACAGCGGTTGGTTTGACCAAGATGCAGGCGATTTAAAGAGTGAACATATCTATTTTTTTGAGTTGGTGGCAAAGAAGAGTAAAAAGCCATATGTCATTTCGGAATTTGGCGGGATTTCTCTTGCTATTTCAGACCACACCTATTCAGACCGCTATTTTGGATATGGAAGTCAAGGGGATAAAAAAGCCTTAAAGTCTGCTTATAATGATTTGGACAAGCGTGTTCAGGAGTTAAAAAAGGAAGGTCTGTGCGCGTCTGTCTACACACAATTGACGGATATTGAGGAGGAAATCAATGGCATTATGACTTATGACCGGAAAGTAGTGAAGCTGTGAAAACATTTTAAAATAACCGAGTAGGAAAAAGCTTTCCCTACTCGGTTTGGTCTTATATCGTCTTTAAATTAAATTCAAAATAATTGACTGCATTGTTATAGGAAATTCCTTTTACAATTTCTTCCAAAATCTCCATATCAGCGGGAAACTCGCCGTTCTCAACCCAGTTTCCAATTAGATTGCATAGAATGCGTCTGAAATACTCATGTCTGGTGTAAGAGAGGAAGCTTCTGGAATCTGTCAACATGCCAACAAATCCTGAGAGATTTCCAAGGTTTGCCAAGGAAATCATCTGATCCTGCATACCTGTTTTGTGATCGTTAAACCACCATGCACTGCCCTGCTGGATCTTTGCACATGCAGTGGAATCTTGGAAACAGCCAAGGATTGTTCCAATTGCCTGATTGTCATTTGGATTCAGGCTGTAGATAATTGTTTTTGGCAGCTCGTCTGTCTTGATTAGTGCATTTAGGAAGTCGGCAAGTTCTGCAGAAGGAGCATAGTTGTTAATACAATCGTAGCCCGTGTCTGGACCTAGCTGGTCATAGCGCAGTGTGTTGTTGTCGCGCTTGCAGCCATAGTGGAGCTGCATTACCCAGTTTAAGCGATGATACTGTTTTCCGACAAAAAGCATAAATGCAGTTTTATATTGCAATTCCTCTTGTCTAGTGACAGCGGCGCCGCTTTTTCTCTTGGCAAAGATTGCCTCGATTTCCTCGTCGGAAGCAGGCTGATACATTACATATTCCAGTGCGTGGTCGGAGACATTACAGCCCATAGAAGCAAAGAAGTCCAGTCTTTTTAGCAGCGCATTTTTTAAGTCTGCAAAAGTGTTGATAGAAACACCGCTCACCTCCGCAAGTTTTGCAAGGTAGTCAAAATAGTCTGGTTTCTCGATATTCATTGCCTTGTCTGGCCTCCAAGCGGGAAGAACCTGCACATCAAACGTGTCGTCTTCCGCAATCTGTTTGTGGTAGGAGAGAGAATCAATAGGGTCATCGGTCGTGCAGATTAAGGTTACATTTGAGCGCTTGATGAGACCGCGTACGCTCATGCTGTCTTCTTTGAGCTTTTCATTGCAGAGATTCCACACTTCCTCAGCAGTATTTTTATTGAGGACGCCTGTGTAACCGAAATAGCGCTGCAACTCTAAATGTGTCCAGTGGAAGAGTGGGTTGCCGATTGCTTTGCCGACACACTCCGCCCAATGAAAGAATTTTTCTTTGTCAGATGCATCTCCTGTAATAAATTTTTCATCCACCCCACAAGAACGCATAAAGCGCCATTTGTAGTGATCGCCGCCAAGCCATACTTGGGTGATATTGTCAAATTTGCGGTTGTCTGCAATTTCTGCGGGATTGATATGGCAGTGATAGTCCAGCACAGGGGTTTTCTCCGCATAGTTGTGAAAAAGATTGCTTGCTGTTTGGGTTTGGAGCAAAAAGTCCTGATCCATAAAAGTTTTCATGATGATTCCTCCATTTTCTTTTTATATCAAAGAGTTGTGCCTCTTTTGATCAGTTCGCCGGAGAAGATTACCTTCTGGGGCATTTCATTATTGGTCAGAATACCAATCAATGTTTTTACAATGTGATGACATAAAGTCTCCAATCGGTTGTCTACGCTGGTAAGTTCTGGGTCGCAGCAGGTAGAAAGAATCGAATTGTTGTATCCTATAATTGACAGTTCGTCCGGTATGGAAAGACCTTTTTTGTGGGCAAATTTGACTGCGCCGATGGCGAGGTTATCATCAGCCGCCACAACAGCCTGATATTTGAGTGTATGGTCAAGATTCGATAAAAAGTCAGCGATTGCAGGGAGGTCTGTATGGCTTCCTGGAAAATACTGAATATATTCCATGCGGAGAGGAAGTCCTTTCTGTGTCAGTGCACTCTGATAGCCAGACAGTTTTCGCAGGGCAGAGTAGGAGCGGGAATTGTACAGATAAAGGATATCTTGAATGCCAGTATCAATAATATAAGTAGTAGCCTGCATGGTTGATTTAAAATCATCACAGAGACTACAATATACATTTTCACAGTCAAAATCCGCATTTAGTAAAAGGACTGGAATTTCTTTTGCTGCCTCGCGGATATAATCGTTTTCAGCGTCATTGTCCGCGACAAAATTGGAACCGACAAGGATTACACTGTCAACTTTTTTGTTGACAAGAAGAGTTAGATACTTTTGCTTGTCCTCAAGTTTGTATCCAGTACAACATAAGATGCAGTTGTAACTATTTTCTCGTAATTCCTGTTCGATATGATAAATAGCGTTAGCGAGATAGAGGTCGGAGGAGTCAGCACACAGAATGCCGATTGTATTCATTGAGTTTAAACCAAGTCCTCTAGCAAAAGCATTGGGAGTGTAACCACATGCCTCTATGACAGCAAGAACTTTCTGGCGCGTCTGTTCACTTACATTGTCAGAACCGTTTAACACGCGCGATACGGTTGCTATGGATACACCAGCCTTTTCAGATACATCATATATTGTCATAAAAGCCGCCTTTCTGGCAATCACTTAGGGATTTCGCTAAGGAGTTGCCGAGATAAAGTAAAAATAAGTTGATATACTCTGATGTAACAGAATATGAAAGCACTACCATTAAATTAAGTTTACTATGAAAATATATGAAAATCAAGTATAAGATTTGTATTGGTATTGACTAGGGTAACAGTTGCTACTTTTCACACCCGCACCATGC
>DEPD01000085.1:0-2823 GCA_002358575.1 Lachnospiraceae bacterium UBA3401
TTATTTCACGGACTTTGCAGTGAATGTAAAATCCTGAGGCTGAATTGTAACGAAAGAACAGCAATGTATATTCTTGACCCATAAATAGTGGCAGCGTGTCTATATCGGTCAATAGTCCACTCAATTTTCCGTGACGCTGCCCTTGCAATTGTGCTATAATTTTTTCATAAAAAATTGATATTTTCACCGAAAGGAGTTGTAACGTTTATGCAAACTATCATTGACACGATAACGTTGCCATTAAACTATGCCTACTTTCACTTGGGCGATGTACCAGATGCATGGCAGGCATGGCATGAGGACAAAGATTGGGAACTGGTCACACTTCCCCACGACTGGTCAGTACACATGCCATTTTCTAAAGAGTATTCCAGTGGAACCGGATATCTTGCCGGTGGTATTGGATGGTATCGCATTCATATTACCCCGAAGGAAGCGTGGAAAGGAAAACACATTTGTATTCATTTTGACAGCATTTATAAAAACAGTCGTGTCTGGTGCAACTCCACCTACTTAGGAGAACGTCCAAACGGGTATATCTCATTTTGTTATGATATTTCTGATAGTTTCCATTTTAATGCCGATAATGTTATCAGCGTGTATGTTGACAGATGTGAACTATCTGATTCACGCTGGTTTACTGGCTCTGGCATTACAGGCAGAGTCACATTAGAGATATCCGAAAATATTTATCCAGTCAACAATGGTATCTTTTTTCACACTCCCAAAATTAGTGATAATATTGCAGAATATGAAATTGTAAACGAACTGGTGAACGCAACTGACAAAAATAAACTTCTCACTATCACAAACGTTATTTTTGACGCCATGGGAAAACTTGTGAGCGAGGCTGTCTCACAGACCACCGTCATGTCTCATGCTGTCATTCAAGTAAAAAATACAGGAACCATTCCTAATCCAATGCTTTGGTCGCCAGAAGTTCCCTGTCTTTATACTATCAAAACTTATTTCTCTTATGAAAAATCATATCAAGTACATGAAATGAAAGCTGGAATCCGAAGTTTTCGCTTTCATCCAGACAAAGGTTTTTACCTCAACGGAAATCCCTATCTATTCAAAGGAGTCTGTCTACACCATGACGCTGGATGTCTAGGTGCTGCTGTAAACTACGAAGTTTGGTGTCGCCGCCTAATCAAACTGAAAAAAATGGGCTGCAATGCTATTCGCATGAGTCATAATCCCCATACTCCAGAACTGTATGCGTTATGTGATGTTCTCGGCTTTCTTGTGATTGACGAGGCATTTGATGAATGGGAAGGCCCCAAAAACAAATGGTGGCAGGGACACAATGTCTATCCGCCAAAACATCAAGGATATTATACAGACTTTCCCATATGGCATGAGCGCGATCTTATAGACATGATTCTGCGTGACCGCAATCATCCAAGTGTTATTCTATGGAGCATTGGAAATGAAATTGACTATCCCAACGACCCATACTGTCACCCAACATTTACTGAAATGACTAGAAACAATGATAACAATAAACCAGAATCAGAACATATGTATCATTCTGACAGACCAAATATGGAACGGCTTACAGCATTGGCAAAACATCTGTGCAATATTGTAAAATCTGTAGACACTACGCACCCTGTAACTTTGGCTGCCGCCTTTCCAGAACTTTCCGCAAAACTTGGTTTTATTAGCTCGCTGGATGTTGTTGGATATAACTACAAAGAAAATTTATACGAAGAACATCATCTTGCTTTTCCAGACAAGCCTTTCTTTGGCAGTGAAAACGGACATCGCCTGAAAGATTGGAAATCTGTAACCGATAATCAATATATTTCTGGACAGTTTTTGTGGACAGGAATTGATTATCTCGGGGAAGCACACGGCTGGCCAATCCATGGATCTGGCGCAGGACTGATGACACTGGCAGGCTTTGAAAAACCTGGATATTATCGCAGGCAGAGCCTATGGAGTACAGAACCAATGATTCATCTCACCACGGTGAGAAAAACTGACAGTTGTGTCACTTCTTGGGGTGAAACAACCTCTGACCCATACGCATGTGAATTTGCTGCCTCGTGCGAAAACTGGAATTATTGTGCCGGCGAATTGGTGACGGTTAAATGTTACACAAACCTGAAATCCATTGAATTATCTCTAAATGGAAAAAGTCTTGGCACCTATGAAAAAGATTTCAATCAAGATTGTATTATTACAACGATTCCTTTCCAGCCTGGAATCTTGACTGCAAAAGGCAGAGAAAATGACACTTGTGTCAGTCACAGTCTATATACTACGCTGACTGCTTGTTATATGGAAATACAAGAGTATGTTCTATCCAAAGAAGTTATGAAAATTATCACTGATGTTGTCGGATATTATAATCCAATCCATCAGCTTGAAGTCACAATGCTAGATGGAAATGGCAGACGGGTATATCACGATTCTTCCCTGCTCACAGTAACTATCCAAAATGGAACCTTACTTGGCATTGAAAACGGCGACCTTGCCGATGTGACAGAATACACCGCCAATTACCGTAGAGTCTACAACGGACAACTCATTCTGTATGTTGCAGAAAATGACAACACTTCCGCAGATACACCATTGACTGTAACTGTACATGGAGATATGGTTCAGACAGAAGTATTTGTGATAAATCTTTAATTTTAAAATCGAGTAGGAGAGATTTCCCCCTACTCGCTACGCCGCCGATGCGCCACTTTTAGTGGCATATTTCCGCTGCATCAGTGTGTGCATAAATAAACCACTAACACGATTACATTTCGGAATTATAGAAAAATAACTGATATAGATAACACAGAATATTTCTTCGAGAATGTATAT
>DEPD01000085.1:3190-21478 GCA_002358575.1 Lachnospiraceae bacterium UBA3401
ATATACATTCTCGAAGAAATAAACAAGTCAAGATGTATCAGTTATTTTCTTACAGTTTATTATTATAAAGCTCCCTTTTCGGAAAACTGTTCCCACTGCTTAACATTTGAAATAAAATGCATATTCTTACGTATAATTACTGGATTTGTACCGGAATTTATCTTAATCCATTCGCAAATACCCATGAATAAAACATTTCTTTTGGAGGTTTTGCGTATTCATAATCAAAGCAGGAGGACGTAGTCTCAATAATATTTATTGATTGTTCAAGTACTTCTCCGATTGATTTACCCGCAACATCAATTTCAAATTCGTTAATAAGAGGATTTCGCTTAATATTTTTTTCGTTCATCTTTTTCTGTAGTTCAAAATCTATAAGTCCATTATTGGGACGGTTTCTCATCTGTTCTTGAATTTGATGCAAATCACTGCATACGAGTTTTATTGTGATAAAATCAGTTCCTTTAAAAACAATAGGAATATCAGCTGTTCTTAAATCATCAATATCAGAAGCAATTATATTTTTATAACCAAGCCTATGAAAACACATAAGCATTGCCACCTGATTTTCCCAGCAAGTAAGTTCCTCAAGCTCTCCAGTCATTGGCTCGCTGCCATCTCGTGAAATAAAATCAGGTACCATATGCTGTTCTATACATGTCGTTTTATAGTGCTCAAGCAGTCCGTTAGCTAAAGTGGTTTTACCTATACCACTTGCTCCCGTGACAAAAATAAAATCTTTCATATCCTTAACTCCACAAATTTTGATTTATACACTTGATTATAAAATATATGCCTGATGCTTGCAATGCATATATAAGCTCGTTTTCCATGGGTACACAATTCCGAAAAGGGAGTTATAAAGATGAAATAATTCTATTTAATACTCTATGTATAGATTCTTCTAGTTGAGTCTCACTCCATCCAAGCTCCCAACCACTTTCTATAGGAACATCAGAAATCACATAAATAGCTGTGGCTAGACAATTGCGATATGTTGCAACTGTAAATAAACCAACGCCCTCCATCTCCACACATAAGGCACCTTTCTCTCTATATTCCCTAATCTGTCCCCATGTTTCCATATATCCAGCATCCGTTGTCCAATGTATTCCCCGCCGATATGCAATTTTATTATCAGAAAACTCTTTACATAATTCATTTGTTAATTCCTTTGACGATTTAATAATGTCCAAATCATATCCATATAGACGGGCAACTGCGGTGTCATTGTAAGCACCATCTGTTATAACAATATCTCCTTGTCGCATATCTGTCTGTAATCCACCGGCAAAACCTACATGAATTAATTCTTTTACACCACTCGCTATGAAATCCTCAACTTGTGTGGCTATTGCTGGAGAACACATATTTCCTCTTACAAAACCAATATTTTCATTTGCATTAAAAACATAGAGTTCTCCTCCTAAAGGATATTTATAGGTTCCACAATTCTTTAAGAGCATTTTATCATAAAAGCTGTCCGCCAATAAATAAACTCTTTTTGGCACTTTAATTGTATCAATATCAAAACCTTCTTTTTTTAATTCAAGGCTAACTAATTTTCTAGGATCTGTCAAAACCTCATTTTTATCCATTTCGTTCCCTCATTAGATTTTATATCACCAACTAAGGAACTGTTCAGAAATTACTCATGACAATTACTTGTCTAAATGTCACAAGTAATTTCTGAACAGTTCCTAAATCAATTTACATCTTGCTTCGCAAACTGTTTTGGTTTCTTTGTATTTCACACAGATAGAAATTTTGTATAAAAAACAGACCATGCTATTACTGTTTCCCGTCTTGCGTGCGTTTTGGCATAAAAATTTCTCGTCCTAACTCCACCAGAATCAAAAGCGTCACTGGCCCTAAAATAAAGCCGCCTATCCCATAATAGATAATCCCTGCATAAACAGAAATCAAGATTGCCACTGGCGAAAACTTCAATCCATTTCCCAGCAATCGCGGCTCCAAAAATTCCCGAATCAACACACAGGCAAAATATGTCAAAAGAACAATCACACCGCTGCCTATATTACCTCTTAGAAAACTCATAACCCCCAGCGGAATCAGCACAATTCCAGTTCCTATAAACGGCAGAAAGTCCATAAATCCCGCAAAGAGACCATAAAACCAACCTTCTTTAGAACCACTTAGATACAAACCAATTGTCGCGGTAAGACTGATGCACAAAAGAATAATTGTCTGTGTTTTAAGATACGTTTTTATCATTCCTCCAAGTTTTTTGCCAATGCGTAAAATAATAGATAAAATGTGGTCAATTGCAGGCTCAATTGCAGCCAAATTCAAAAGTCCTTGCTGCCAGCCTTCAATTTCTCTTGCAAACAAAACGACACAGATAAAACTCACCACAAGAAAGGTACCTGCGCGCCCTGCCACAGACAGATAACGCAAACTTCCGGTTAACAACCCGTCCCCAGACCTTGAAACACAATCTCTTAACTCTGATGCCCTATCAAACAACCACTGTTCTACAATCCCATGCTGCAGCTGAAAAAAATTTTCAATTTCTGCGCTTACGTCTGTGATAAATTGCGCAATGCTATTTGTCCAAAAATCCGCATTCTGTACAACCATGCGCGCTTTACTAATCAAAAAAGTTCCAATTCCCACAATAATTAGTGCTGCAATCAAAATAATACCAAATAAAATTCCTCCCGCCATAAAACCTTTCTGTCCAGATTTTTGCCTGCGCTGACAAAACCGCTGCAAAGGCACCACAATCAGTAGTGCCACCAACAGCGGTAGAAAGTATGGAAGAAGATACTTTAAGGCGAGCAAAACTGACACAGATGTCAGAATGTATAACACCACTCGCTGATAGTCCCCGCGCAATAAAAAGTTCATACCGATTCCCTGCCTTTTACGATATTATGTACAGGACTATCTGTGCTGTTCCCTCTTTATATTGTTTGTAATTCTTTAATTATTATACAACACAAATCCGCTTAAATCCGGTTTTTTCGATGTCTTTTTGTTGCATCAAGCCATGCAAAATCGCTTCGCGATGGCTTGATGCATTTCAATCACCACATTTACTTACGGACTTTGCAGCAATGTGCGAAGTCCTAGATTGAACTGTGACGTCTTTTTCCATTCTCGGGTCAAGCTTACTTGATTGCTGTGCGGCGCCACAATCTCACACTCCGGTGAAAATGACGCAACTGTCACATAATTGCACTCGCCGGTAATTGTTTCCATAACTTGAAGTTCCACGTTGGTCACAGAACAGCGCTCTCCAAAAGACAGATCTTCTAAATATAAAATTCCACTATAATCCTTTGTGCGAGGCAGCAACAACTCTTTCGGCGCTCTATTGTCAAATGACAACACTGCCTTGAGGCTCTTCTCCTGCGCAGTTGTATCCGCCTTGATTTTCAAAGCTGCACCATGACTGATACTCCACGGCTGACTGGTAAGATCGAGTGAAAACTCCTGCGCTTGCGTCATAATACTTCCAGCAACCTGCCTGTCCTCCTCTATATCAGAAAGCGCAACATCATAACCACTGTCACTCACAGCCACTCTGTACTCATACTCCGTACCAGGTTTCAAACCATTGATAAAAGTCAGCATTCCGCCAGTTGTATTGCTAATAATATAACTCTTTTTGCTCTTAATCCAATCTTCCGCTCCCTTTTCTCTATAAAATACATAGAGATATGAATTGGTATTTATAGGATTGTTTGTAATCATCGCCTTAATGGAAATATAGGAATATCCACTCGCCGCAATAACATTTGTGAGACTTCTGCCGTCTGTCTGCGTCAGTATCTCGCCAGAACAAACTCCGTCGAGTGTAGCTGTGATTGGCGGATACTGCACACTGCTAATACCTGCCATAAATTCATAGACCCTATCAGCATTGATGTCATCCCCCAGATAACTTGTCAATTCAAAATTACACTCTGTCTGATTCTCTGCAAGCAATGTTGTCCGAATATCCCAGTCCACCTCATCCTTCTCCTTGAAAAACAGAACAAGATAGGACCCTGGCGCTGGCACTCCCTCAATCTGAGTCTGCAACGTGATATTGTGTGCCCCTGCAATCTGATTGCCAGTACTCACCCGCACGCCATCAATTTTGGCATCAAATGTGAACGCATAACTTCCGTACTCTTTTCCTTTCATGTCGCGAAAAGAAATGGTATAATTTCGTTCATCTACAAGACCAGAAATCGTATACCCTGTTGTCTGGTATCCCTTTGACGCATAGAGATTAAAGCTGGAACCATTTTTATAATACGTTCCGTCCTCCTCCTGAATATACGCAAACAGTGTGATATCTTTTGTAATGTTTTCCGTTCTGCCCTTGAGTGCAATTGTGCAGGTTATGGATTCCGAGAGATTTGCAGTGATAGAAATTGCCATCTCTGATTCCTTGGTATAAATGCGCTGATACTGTGTATTGACAAGCGTATTGCCCTCAAAAAGTTCCCATTTAAACCCATACTCTGTGTCTGGCGAGAGTGCAAAATAATCAGCCGCCTGCACAGACACCAAATAGTCTTCCACTGTTGTAAGCGCTGTTTTTGTCCGCAACTCTGCATAAAGTTTTGTCTCTTCATTATAATAGTACAATTTGTAACTATATACAGAACTTTTGTTTAGTTCCTTTTTGTCCAGCTCATAGGAAAGTACAGAATCATATGCGCCTGTATCCGCTGTCAAACGCGGATTAATGCATGCTTTTCCCATCTGAAATGTGCCGCGTTTCACAATGCCGGCAATCCGCACTTCATATTCATATCCAGCGCCTTCCTGTAACTCTGTAATACTTCCATTTGCTTTGCTGTCTTTTACAGAAATCACTTTCGTCTCATACGCGCCAAGGGAATTTTTCATCCGATACTTTAGTTTTCCAGTCAGATTGACAGCATTATCTGCTATATGAATTGTGTATTCTGCCTTGGTGCCTTTTTCCCGGCTCTGCTTTATGGAAATAGACAATACACTCTCTGGAAAAGGTGCAGGTTCTGTCTTAACCGTTAAAGTCTTTTCCTTAAAATGCGCGGAATAGCCCGGTTCATTGATCCACATTGTAACAAGATATGGCGTGCTGTGCTCCAAATCAGAAACGGACGCCATAATAGACCACTTATCGCGATTTTTCGCCGCAAGTTTTTCTATATCTGAGACAATCAGTTTGCCGTTTTGGTCTGCAATCTCATAGCACAAGTTAAAATACTCTGGCACATTTCCTGAAAATGAAGTAATATCTGCTCTCAGCGCAACACTATCTGGTCCTGATGCCCTGGCATTGTAGCTTACCACCGCTGGATATTCTTTTGTGTCCACTGTTGTATATGCAAAAGTAACGCCATTTCGATTATAAAACTCAAAATAATAAGTCTGTGCTGGTTCAAGTCCCGTCACCGTAATGCTTGAAATACCATTTATTTGACGTTGTACTGTCACTTCCTTATCATATTCTGCAAGTGGACCATAGCTATATTTCGCCACTGGTTCCACTGCCTCCACCCCAAGCGTAATGCTGTCGTACCCCGCACGCTTACTCCGAAAAATAAGATTCTCACGAGAACTTCCTGTCTGCATTCTAATTGGATTGCTCTCTGGTATCAGGACAGCCTCAAGCGCCAATGTACTTGCATTGATTAAATACATTGTAAAGTTGTATTCCATCCCTGCCTCTAGTGCATTGATCATTCGTTCCTTTTTTGTTTCTGGCGAAATCTGTTCCTCAATCAATTGATAACCACTCTCACTGCTCCCATATCGAATTTGCCAGTAATAATTCCCGTTGAGCACCGCACCATTCTGAGCGGAAAGTTTTATATCCACCGAAACCGTCCTGCTGGCTGCCCTCCAACCAATCTGGGCTGTAAAATTTCCTGTACTTGCCGTATAGCCGCCACTAGTTTTCCCTACAGATGCCACTTTCACTCCAGATACACCAAACTGAATATTTTTCCCTATCGCAGGTCCACTTTCCACATACATTAACTGCGGATATATGGTTTGCCCTCTTTCCAGATACATCAATACATAGCGCATTGTATTCTGGTAAGTTTGCCCTTTTAGCTTAACACCGTCTACCAGCCGGTCATAAACAGCGAGGGATATTCCGCTCACACTGCTTCCTTGTATGTATAGATTATAGTATCCTGCTTCTGGCGCCGTAAATTCAAACCATTGTACCTCGTTGTGTTTTAAGAGAGCTGCCTTGGAAGTACCATTTTTTATCTCAGCAATGTTATTCAACACAGGATGCACAGCTACAGTCTGCTCCACTGTCGATTCCTCCTCAGTGGTGGTCTCTTCCTCCGTCTCTTCTGTCTCCTCCTCTGTAGTCTCCTCTTCCTCTGTCTCTTTATCCGTGGTCTCTTCCTCTTCTGTCTCTTTTTCCTTGGACTGTTCTTCTGATGTCTCTTCCTCTGTGCTCTGTTGCGTATCTGAAGTCTCTGTTGAGGAAGACTCTTCAGTGTCAGTAGTCTCCGTGCCAGAAGATTCCTCACTGCTTGTTGTCTCCATGCTAGAAGACTCCTCACTGCTTGTCGTCTCCGTGCTGGAAGGTTCTTCGCTGGAAGGCTCTGTGCTAGAGGTTTCCTCGCTGGAGGATTCCTCATTAGAGGACTCTTCATTAGAGGAATCTTCATTGGAAGGCTCTTCACTGGAAGACTCCTCACTCGTGGACTCTGATTCCTCACTCGAAGACTCCTCGTCAGGTGTTTCCTCACTGGAAGGCTCATTTTCTGGCTCTGAAGGGGGTTCCTCCTTCGACTCTTCTGTATCCTGTGAGGTACTGCTCTCTGTCGCAATTTCTTCTATCACAGTTTCTTCTGCCCCATAACAAACTTGTGGCATACTCGCCGACAAAAGACAACCACACAACAACACTGATATCATTCTGAAAAACATGAACTTCCCTTCCTTTGCAAAATACTGTTTTCATTATAATATAGATTCTACAAATGGGCAAACGAAATAAAAAAAACGTACTTGTAACAGTTCAGCCTTCGACCTCCTGTTACAGACACCAAGCCATGCAAAACCACTCCGTGGTGGCTTGATGCATCTCAACCACTATGTTTTCTTACGGACTTTGCCGTAAATGCAAAGTCCTGAGCTGAACTGTTACACTTCCTTCATCAGTTCGTCAATCCCTGCCAAAATGTCCTTCTTTCGCTCTGTAAACAGCATGTCCTTATTATGTTTAAAGTAGGCTTCACAGCCATATTTGCCAATGAATTGTGATGTGTAACTGTTGATGGTCAACTCCGTCACCAAAATCAAAATCTCTTGACTACCTGCCTCAAAAGCCTCCTCACAAAATTGAAACACATTTGTCAGATTGCTGTCTGTCTGTGAGACAAGTTTTGTGAGTGCTTTTTTTCTCTTGTCAAAGTCTGTTTTTAGAAGCTTAAATGCCGCCTCTCCACTTGCTGGAACCTTTTGGGCAATCAATTTTAATTGATCGTCTAAGGCAGCTATTGTAATGTTCAGTACATACTCCCGATCCGCAGAGAGATTTCCAGCCTTTTTTCCGACAGAAATTGCTTTTTGTTCTGCTGATATCTGCCGCTTGACAACCTCCAGAAAATCCTTCTCAACAACAAAATCCGCCCGCATTAGTTTTAGACAGTTCACAAGCTCCATCACTGCCCCTTCCTGTGCAGAAACTTCACGTAGTCCCCCAATCAATCCATCTATCAGCAAGCCTAAAAGAGACAAACGCTCATCAAATTTTGCCTCCTTAGCACGCTTGACAATCTCTTTCCCAGCCTTTCCAGCCATAATCTTGTCAATTTGATAATCAGATCGATATTTTTTAAATAAATCATAGTACACTGCAAAGCCTTTCGCAATCTTTTTATTCTGCAAATACTGTACAACAAGCTGCTCTGTAACAGGAATCTGCTTTTGCTCATACAATTTTATCATGTCAGAAAGGTCACTCCAGCCACGCGCTGTCACAAAACTTTTCCCGTCCACAGTGGTCTCTATTTTATAAAAGTCATCTTTTTTAATATCCAGATAAGTCGTTATTGCAGGGTGTGTACCTTTGACATAGGCGTATTCTTTCCATGCCTCATAATCCGCTTCCACATCAATGCGCTTTAATCGATCCCATGTCACAATATCAAATTCCCGCACAGAATTATTGTACTCTGGTGGATTTCCTGCTGTGACAACAATCCAACCGCCCGGGACACTGTGGCGTCCAAACGTCTTGTATTGCAAAAATTGCAGCATTGAGGGCGCAAGCGTCTCCGATACACAGTTAATCTCGTCAAGAAATAAAATCCCTTCCTGCAACCCAGTCACTTCCATCAAATCATAAATCGACGCAATAATTTCACTCATTGTATACTCACTGACACTGTACTCCTCACCACCATAATTTTTCTTCACAATAAATGGCAGCCCCAGCGCAGACTGTCTGGTGTGATGCGTCATAGAATAACTGACTAGACCAATCTGTAACTCCTGTGCAATCTGCTCCATAATTGCTGTTTTTCCAATGCCTGGCGCACCCATTAAAAAAATAGGGCGCTGCCTTTCAATAGGAATCACATAATTTTCAAACTGATCTTTTGTCAGATAAGCTGATACTGCATTTTTAATATCTTCTTTTGCCTGTTTAATATTCATTGTATAACCCCTTTCTCAAATCCCATTTTTATACGCAGTCCCATGCATTCAATACGCTATCATCAATATACTGAAAAGGAAAACCATTTTCTTTACAGAAAGTCTCCGCATAACTTCCCTCAGGACAGTATATCATAAGTTTTGGATTTCTAGGAAATGCCACACCATAGTGATATCGTACTTCACAGGAATAATACTCTTTACATTTTTGGCATTCTTCCGTATTACAATGTTTTGGATCAATTGTCAGATTTTGAACAGACTGCGGTAGGATAACTTCCTCTAAACAGCTACACTTTTCAAATGCCCTTGCTCCAATTTCAAGAACTCCCTCGCACAAATACACTTTTTTCAACTGGTTGCAGTTGGCAAATGCAAACGTACCAACGCTCTTAACTGTTCTAGGAATGATAATTGTTTTTAATGCGTCACATGCCCCAAATGCAAGCATTCCAATCTCCTGAACGCCCTCGGGAATTGTAATATTTTTCAGTGATCTGCATCCTCGAAAAGCATTGCTTTCAATTTTCTCTACGCCATTTGGAATCTTAATCTCTTTTAACTTTGACATTTCACAAAATGCTCCATATCCAATTGCTGTAACAATACTCTTTCCTATTTTCTCTGGGACAACAACTTCTGTATCTATGCCTTTATAGTTGGTAATTACCAGTGTACCATCCTCTCTTTTTTTATAACTCCAAATTTTTCTCAGCGCTTCCACAGAATTTGGTGATATATTAAGTTCATGCATCATTTTTTTCTCAGCCTTTTCCTGTTCTGCGGCAAAGTCAGCAGTGCGGTTTTTATAATCCAAAAGCCATGCAAGCGCCTCTGTCTTTTTGTTTTTAGAAGCGTACTCTATGATCTCATCTCGTTTTTTGGGTACGGAAAGCCAGCCTATACGCTCAATCACTGGCAGTGCATCCAAAACATCTTCATCAATTAAATTGCGAATGATTTGGTATTTCTTCATTTTGCCCTGTTGAAAATGGGCAAGAAAATATTCAAATATCTCTAAATCATGAAACCGCTTTTTCGTGATATCAAACATCTTTTCTGTATAGTAGAATGGCTTTCCATGAAGTTCCAAAGCAAGCTGTTGCATAACATCAAGATAGTCCTTATCGGCAAGTTTTCCTGTCAGAGCGCCAAATTCATACCAATATCCATCTGAAGCAATGCCCCCTTCTGTAACTGTATGAATACGTCTGTCAGAAAGCGTAACACCCTGTTTTCTGAGTTCTTCATAAATGACTTTATCCTTTGCAAAAATCGCATAAAACAGCATCTCCTCTGGTTGAAACGAAATTTTTTCTTTCTGTGCAATAAAGTAATTTAACACAGTTATACGCTCTTCATCCGCAAGAAATAACAGCGATTTTCCCACTTCCCGCTTTGCGTTTTTTGTGAATTTCATGCCTTTGAGACAGCAAGCACCCTTTAATTCGCCGCGAAACACTTTCAGCAGATACAATGAGTAGTTTGTGCGATAATTTGCATACTTTTGCCCAATATAACAGTGATATATTATTTCCGTTTCTTCTGTTAATGGAAAATCAAAAGTTGCACCTTTTTCTACCAAAATCTTTACAATATCTAGTCCCCGAAAACGGCAGGCAAGCCCAAGCGCTGGCGCAGACATTTCCACATAGCCAAGCTTGTCATAAATTTTAGAAAGCTCCTCAGCAGAACAGTTAATTACCGCCTGCTCTAAAGCTTCTGCTTTTTCCTTTTGTGTAAGCTCCATCTTTATTCCTCCATAAAGTCGTCTATTCCCTAGTCTTCACTGTTCCGAAACCGAAATCCCTTTCTTTTACAGTATGCCTCTGCTCTGCTCTTTTTCGGACAGATTACCGTTACGTTGGGACACTTCTCAAACACATCACACTTTCCAGAAACATATTTTTTAGTCAATAAGTGTTGAACAGATTTCGGAATAGAAACCTCCTTTAAATTTGGACATTTAAAAAATACACCATCTGCAATTTCCTGAACGCCCTCACAGATTTGTACACTTTCCAGTGCAATGCATTCATGAAATGTATGCTTTTTCATCTCAATCACAGTGCCAGGAATTGTTATATTTTTTAGAGCAATACAATTATGAAACGCATATATACCAATTTCCTCAACACTTTCGCCAAGATTTATTTCCTTTAATCGATAGCAATCTGCGAATGCGCGCTCCTCAATTTTCTTTAAGTGATTAGAAAAAGTTAGTTTTACTAGAGAATCACACTTTGCAAATGCCTCTGTCCCCACTTCCTGAACGCCTTTTGGAATCTGTATCTCCTCTAAGGCTGACATTTCGTAAAATGCTCTTGCACCAATTTTTTCTAAACACTCTGGAAGAACAAGATTTTTCAGCGAATGGCAAAACTCAAATGCATATTCACCAATTGCACGCACACCTCTTGGAATGTTGATTTCTACAAGTGCTGTCATATTATAAAAGGCACCCTCTCTAATCTCTTGAACTGTCTCTGGCAGAATTATTTTTGTAATTTTATGGTGATGTTCTACCTGCTCTGAGGTTCTTCTATTATAATAACTGTTCGAAAATGCATGTTTCCCAATTGCTGCGACAGTACTTTTTCCTATCTTGTCTGGAACAGTTACCTCAAATTCTGTGCCCTTGTAATTGGTGATAGTGAGCGTGCCATTCTCTTCCTTTTTATAACTCCAAATCTTCTTTAACGCAGTGACAGAATTCGGCGCAGCATTTAGTTCCCGCATCAATTTTTTATCTGCTCTCTGCTGTTCCGCAGCAAAGTCAGCAGTTCGGTTTTTAAAGTCCAAAATCCATGCCAACATCTCTGTCTTGTTGTTCTCTGTTGCATATGCTATGATTTCATCACGTCTTTTTGTGTTATTTAACCACCCTTCGCGCTCAATAATGGGCAGCGCATCCAACTGGTCTCGTTCCACAAAGTCCCGTATCATTTCAATTTTATTCATTTTTTCCCGCTTAAAATTGGAAAGGAAAAATTCAAATACATTCAAGTCATGAAACCGCTTTTTTGTAATTTGGTAGATATTTTCTGTAAAATGAAATTGTTTTCCATCTAGCTCTGCAAGAATCTGCTGCATAATACTGAGATAATCCTTGTCCGCTAATTGCTCTGTCAAAAGAATATACTCAAACCAATATCCATCCATTGCAATAGCGCCTTCTGTAAGCTTTTGTATACGAATCTTGGATAGCTTGATATTGTGTGCCTTCAACTCCTTTACAATAACAGTATCTTTAAAATAAATTGCATAGAACAACAATTCCTCTGGCTGAAATGCAATTTTTTCTCTCTGTTCCAAAAGATATCTCAGCACAGCGACGCGCTCCTTATCAGAGAGAAACGGCAAACATGTTCCCGTATCTGTACTTGCATTTTGCTCCATTTTCATGCCTTCTACGCAGAAGATTTTCAAAACTTTTCCAAAGATTTTGAGCAGATACATTGCATAATTTGTGCGATAATTCCCATACTTTTTTCCAATATAACAATGATATCTTTCTTCTATTTTTTTCGTAGATGGAAAGTCAAACGTCGCTCCTTTTTCCACCAGTGCCTTTACCACGTCAAGCCCCCGAAAACGGCAGGCAAGACCAAGTGCCGGCGCAGACATTTCTATCTCCCCAAATTCATTATATATTATGCCAAGTTCCTCAACAGAACTATTGAGAACTGCGTGCTGTAACCGCGCTGCTTTTTCTTCCTGTGCAAGTTCCATCTTCATTTCTCCTTTATCCCCACTGATACATTTTATACTGAGCGGTCAGTCTTTTCGACCGCCAGTATAATTAATCAACAGCACTCCACATAAATCGAAATCCCTTCTCCTTACAATACGCTTCTGTTGGACTCCCTTTCGGACAAATTACAGTCAGATTCGGACAAGCCCCAAACACCTCATAGACGATATTTCCATATTCCATAGATATTAGGCGCTGGACAGACGCGGGAACGTGTACCTCCCTCAGCGCATTGCAGCACCAAAAAATTCCTGCGTTAAGTTCCTCAACGCCCTCACAAATATATACGCTTTCTAGATTTTTACAGTCTGAAAATGCATACGTTTCAACACATATGATTGTCCCCGGAATTGTGACAGTTTTTAGCATATTACAACCAATAAATGCATGTTCACCAATTTCCTGAACGCCTTCACAAATACAAAGCGCCTCCATATTTCTGCAATCCGCAAACGCTTCCATTCCAATTTTTTTTACTGTTTTTGGAATGGTGATACTTTTTAAATTCTGACAAGCATAGAATGCACATTTACCGATTTCTTGAATACCCTCGCTAAGATACACCTCTCCTATCTTCCTACAGCTTGCAAATGCGTTCTCCTCAATCGTCTTTACTGTCCCAGGAATTATAAGCTTTCTTAAGGAATTGCATCCAGAGAACGCTTCTTTTCCAATTTTCTCTATATTGGGAGGAATCACCAGCTCTTTTAAGGAAGCGCAGCCATAAAACGCCCCCTCACAAATTTCTCGCATATCTTTATGAATATAAACTGCTTCCAGTTTCCGACAGTTATAGAACGCACCCTTTCCAATTTTTTCGATTTTTTCAGATAGGGCAAGTCCTCTTAGATGACAACAGCCAAAAAATCCATTTTCATCAATCTCTTTTACGCTTTCTGGAATATTGATTTCTTCCAGCGACGACAGTTCATGAAAAGCACCTTTTCCAATATATGTAATTGTCTCTGGAAGTATAATTTTTCTAATTTTTTTATGCCGTTCTATTTGTTCTTTTGTCGTGCTTGGTTTGTACGCGTCCCCTGCAAAAACACCTTTTCCAATTGCTGTGACAACACTTTTCCCAATCTTTTCTGGAACGACAATTTCGGTCCTCGCACCTTTATAAGCGGTGATAATCAGAGTGTCATTCTCTTGCTTTCTAAAATTCCATACCTGTTTGAGTGCAGTCACGGAACCTGGCACTGCATTTAATTCCCGCATCAACTTTTTATCGGCCTTTTCCTGCTCGGCGGCGATATCCGCGGTACGATTTTTAAAATCAAGAAGCCACGCAAGTGCTTCTGTCTTCTTATTCTGCGAAGCATACGCTATCATTTCATCACACTTTTTTGGCGTGGCAAGCCAGCCTTCTCCCTCAACAACTGCCAATGCTTCAACGGCATTCTCGTCAATTAGACCACGTATAATATGAAATTTTTTCATTTTTTCTTGTCTAAAATGCGTGAGAAAAAACGAAAAGATATCTATATTATAAAAGCGTTTTTGCGTGATATCAAACATCTTTTCCGTAAAGCGAAATGGCTTTTCAGAAAGCTCTATAAAAAGTTGTTGCATCACATTTATATAATCCTTATCAGTTAGCTTTCCCGTCAGGGAGCCAAACTCAAACCAATAGCCATCCGCCAAGGTTCCCTCAGTCATTGCATAAGCACGTTTTTCTAAAAGTACAACAGCACACTTTTTTAGCTCTTTATAAATAACCATATCCTTTGCAAATATCGCATAAAAAAGCATCTCCTCCGGCTGAAAGGACAATTTTTCTTTCTTTTCCAGCAAAAAATGAAGCACTGCAATTCGCTCCTTATCCGCAAGAAATGACAGAAACGTGCCATCGTCCCGCTTTGCTGTTTTGGTAAATTTCATGCCTTGTAGGCAACGGGCACCCTTTGGCCCCCCACGATAACTTTTCAGTAAGTACAGCGAATAATTTGTGCGGTAATTTTCGCGATAAGTAGCATGTTTTTCACCAATATGGCAATGATATGTCAACTCAATCTCCTCAGTTGACGGAAAATCAAACGTTGCGCCTTTTTCCACCAACGCTTTTACCATATCCAGTCCGCGAAAACGACAGGCAAGCCCCAGTGCTGGCGCTGACATTTCCACATAACCAAGGGTATTATAAATCTTAGAAAGTTCCTCAACAGAACCGTTGAGAACAGTATGCTGCAACTGTTCAGCCTTTTCCTTCTGTGTAAGTTCCATTATTTTTCTCCCTTACAAAATCCTACTCAACTATATAAAAACCTTAACCCCTTTCTTTTGCAATACGCTTCCGCCCTGCTCCCTGCAATGCAGATCACAGTCAGCTTCGGACACTCTTCAAACGTGTCGAACTCAAAACCACGTCTTTTGGTTTTTATGCGCTGTACAGACTTTGGCAGAATGACTTCTTTTAGATTCGTACATTTTGCAAACGCACCTGCACGAATATCCTCCACCCCCTCATTGAGATACACTTTTTCCAGCCTCTCACAACCAAGAAACGCATCTTTTTTAATAACCTTCACAGAGCTTGGAATTTCGATAGTTTTAAGAGATGAGCAGCCACAAAATGCAGTCTCGGCAATAACCTCCACTCCCTCACTAATCTGCACGCTTTCCAGCATCTGGCAGTCGGAAAATGTTCCCCGTTTCACTTCTTTTAAAGTCCCAGGAATAATAAAGGATTTTAAGGACGTACAACGACAGAATGCATATTCACCAATTTCAATCGCACGCTCACCAATACAGATCTCTTCAAGCTTTTTACAATCCATAAATGCATACGCGCCAATTTTTTCCACATTTCCTTGAAACACAAGCCTTTTCAAAGACATACATCCATCAAATGCCCATTGTCCAATTTCTTGTACAGGGCCAGATATGTAAAGTTCTTCCAATGCTGTCATATTGCCAAAACCTTTAAAAGGAATGATCGTTACCTGTTCTGGAATGGAGAGTTTTCTTAAAGCAGAACATTTGTAAAATGCCGCATTTTCTATCTGTTTCACACCATCAGGAATATTAATTTCCCTTAAATGATTCATATACGAAAAAGCGCTTGCACCAATAAATTCAATTGTTTCTGGCAACACAATTTTCGTGATTTCTTTGCGCTCTGCCAACTGCTCATTGGCTACTCCGCTTCTTAAAACGTTTCCTAGAAATGCCCCCTGACCAATTTCTGTAACAATCCGTTTCCCAATTTTCTCTGGCACAATAACCTCCGCAGATTGCCCTTTATAGTTTGTAATAGTGAGTGTGTCCTTCTCATTCTTTTTATAATTCCAGAGTGTTTTCAATGTAGTCACAGAATCTGGTGCGGCGTTCAGCGCACGCATCAACTTTTGGTCAGCCCTTTTCTGCTCAAGTGCAAAATCCGCAGTGCGATTTTTAAAATCCAACAGCCACGCAAGCGCTTCCGTCCTGCCATTTTGTGAGGCGTAATCTATCATTTTATCGCGCTTTGACGGCATACTAAGCCACCCTTTACCCGCAATGACCGCGAGCGCCTCCACCGCATTGGCATCAATAAACCCTCGCATAATTTCCGTTTTGTTCATCTTGTCACTCTGAAAATTAGAAATGAAAAATAAAGCAATCTCTTTATTGTGAAAATGCTTTCTTATAATCCCATAAGTCCAATCTGTACAGCGAAATTTCTTTCCTTCAATCTCTAAAGCAAACCGCTGAAAAACTTCAAGACAATCCTCAGCAGAGACATGCTTCATCATTAAATTATACTCATACCAGCACCCAATATCCATGTTTACGCTGTCTGCAATTGTACCCGCCCGAACCTCCGTAAGTTTCACGCCGCTTTCTTTCAACGCTTTATAGATGGTTGTGTCCTTGAAAAAAATTGCATAGTAGAGAATATCTTCCGGTTGGAACGCAATTTTTTCTCTCTGTTCCAAAAGAAATTGCAGCACTGCAACACGCTCTGTATCCGAAAGAACGAACAACACCTCGCCCGAATCTTGCTCAATGCTCTGTTCTAATGTCATGCCTCGAAACCCAAAAGCCTCCATTATCCCTTCTTTGGGAATTTTTAGTAAATAACGAGAATAATTTATATGGGAATCTCCTTGGCTCACATAACAATTGTATTTTATTGCAATTTCCTCTGTCAAAAGAAAATCAAAGGTTGCGCCTTTTTCTACTAATGCCTTCACCATTTGAAGTCCCCGAAAACGGCAGGCAAGCCCTAGCGCTGGCGCAGTTATCTCCACAGATCCAAGCTCATCATATATTGCAGAAAATTCCTGAATAGAGCAATTTATGACTGCATGCTGCAACCGTACAGCTTTTTCTTCCTGTGTAAGTTTCATTGATATTTCACCCTTCATCATAATCACATAACCTTTCAAATAATCAGATACAAAAGATTCCTATCGGGCTAAATACCATTTACAATTCGTCTTTTCTTAGTACCAGTTTAATTGCCCAAGAGGGAATATCATAATTATTGTACATGCCATAAGTACTTTTTTCATCCTCAATAAATACAAATGCCGTGTCATAAGATGGTTTCTTGTTTGGAAATGGTCCAAATCCATCGGTAAAGTAAATTAGTCCTTTCAGATTATCAAATTCCCGATTGTGCACCAATGTATCGACATAATCAAACACAGGTCGAAAATCCGTTCCGCCCAAACCGTGAAGTTTCATATGCTTTAAATATGCATCAAATTCCTGCTGTGTGGTAATCTTCACATCTTCCTGAATATTGGCATCACACTGAATAATATGCAGATTAATTTTCGTAAAAAAACTTTCTGTGCTTTTTAGAATGTTGTAAGTTTTTTGCACAAAAGTCTGCACCAGATCGCCAGAAGTGGAGCCTGATGTGTCAATCGCAACCACAAACTCGCGAATGCGTTTTACTTCCTTGTACTCCAGCGGTTCTATCAAAGGCATATTTTCATATAACTCCAGCCCATAAGTATAAAAGTTATAGTCAAACTCATCTGGATTGATTTTCATCATCTCTGCTCTGACAGCAAATTTTTTAAGAAATTCCGTATAGTCATAACGCTCCCTGTTCACTTCACGCAAATTCTGCGTCAACAGTCCAGCCTCTGTTCCCCGAGCTTTCAAAAAAACTTCCAGCTCTGTCTGCATCCGCAGCGAAATATCACCCCAGCTTTGTAAAAGCAGCATCCGATTCGGCACAATCATTACACTATTTCCATCGTTTGGCACATCTATCATGCGCTCCCCAAAAACAGCATAAAGTCCCATCTCTCGTTTTCGCTCCTCTGTAAGATACCAAAGACAGTGGTCATCTCCTTTAAACAGCCGTGACAGCCTTTCTACCAAATCATCAGAAAGCTTTTCATCCAAAAAGTATCGATATATTTTTTCTGCAGAAATTGTCTGAATTTTCTTTTTAAACAGATTAAAGAATTGAACTTGTTCTTTCGCTTTTGTGATATCCAGATAACTTAGCTCCAAATCATTGATGGCACTCTCCACTGCAATATCACAAGCCAAATCCCACATCGCCTGATTGACCAGTGTATTTACAAAAAAATGTTTAAAGACACAATGCAGAACACTGTGCAGAAAATTGCGTGTTGGATAGTTTTCATCAAGCTGATATGCATTTAAAATATGTACTGGGTCATAAACATAGACGTCTCCATCACAGGCGGAGAAAGGTGTTATCTCAGGGTTAGGTGCAATTCTAAACTGGTTCAGTGACATGTCCATAAATCGCATATTTACCAACAACCGATTCTTGGACATTTGGATAATTTCGGCTGCTATCTTCTCTATTTTTTCTTTCTTCTCTGCTTCCATATTGTTATCCTTATCTTGATTCGTTTTCTTTGACAAGTTGCTTATACGTTACACTTGTCTTTATTACTCTAGGAACTGTAGAAAAATAA
>DEPD01000029.1 GCA_002358575.1 Lachnospiraceae bacterium UBA3401
TGCATCAATTGTTGCAATTCACACCAAATCATCATAAATCAATACCCAATCTGGCGTTGGTGTGAATTGTAACGTATATAGGCAAAGTGGGATAGGAAAGTGATATTTTGATTGAATTGAAACAAAAGGGGTGTTATTATGGAAAGGAAAGATTTTTATATTCCGTCGCGGGACGGTGTGCATAAATTGCATGTAGTGCTCTGGGAGCCGGATATGGCGCCGAGGGCTGTTGTACAGATTTCTCATGGTATGACAGAGATGATTGACAGATATGAAGATTTCGCAATGTTTTTGACCCGCAATGGTTATGCGGTAATTGGAAACGACCATCTAGGACATGGTTTAACTGCTGGAAATGACAGTGACTTAGGCTATTTTTGCCCGAAAAATATGAGTGCCACAGTTGTTGCGGATTTGCATAGAGTCACCAAGTATGCGAAAAAAAAGTTTAAGGGGATTCCCTATTTTCTGCTGGGGCACAGCATGGGGTCTTTTATGGCCAGAAGATATATTATGACGTACGGAATGGATTTAGATGGGGCAGTCCTCTGTGGAACAGGAAGCAAAAGCCGCCTGGTTTTGACGGTTGGCGAACTGGTATCGAATGTGCAGCGCGCACTGTTTGGAGATCGTTTTCGCTCCAGATTATTAAGGAAAAGTGCATTTGACGGCTATCTAAAAAGGATTCCGAATCCGCGCACTGCAAGCGACTGGCTGACGCGGGACGGAAGAATTGTGGATTTTTGCAGGGGCAACAAATATTGCAGCTTTCTCTTTACAGTGAATGGCTACAGAACAATATTTGATGTGCTGCAATTTATTCAAAATAAATGCAATATTAATCGGATTCCCAAAGAGCTGCCACTTTTTTTTATCGCAGGCGGCGAGGATCCAGTTGGGCATTATGGAAGAGATGTGCAAAAGATATCAACAGCGTACAAAAAAGCTGGCATGGAGATGGTGTCTGTAAAAATATACCCGCAGGACAGGCATGAAATTTTAAATGAATTAGATAAAAATCAGGTCTATCAAGATGTGATTTCGTGGCTGAATGTACTATCATAAGGAAGACATGCGACCTGATGTCAGTATCCTAAGGAGGGATTACGTGTGATGGGCAACAGGCTGACGGAAGAGGAACGCTACATGCGGGAAGCTGTCAAACAGGCAAAAAAGGCGTATGCACTCGGTGAGGTGCCGATTGGCTGTGTCATTGTATATGAAGGTAAAATTATAGGGCGTGGCTATAATCGGCGCAACACAGATAAAAATACGCTTGCACATGCGGAGATTACAGCGATTCGCAAGGCAAGTAAAGTGATAGGAGATTGGCGGCTAGAGGGATGTACAATGTATGTCACACTTGAGCCCTGTCAGATGTGTGCAGGTGCGATTGTGCAGGCGCGCATTTCCAAGGTGGTGATGGCGTGTATGAATCCAAAAGCAGGATGCGCAGGGTCTGTCTTGAATATTCTTGACATGCCAGCATTCAATCATCAGGTGGAGATTGTGCGGGGAATTTTAGAGGAGGAGTGTTCCCAAATGCTAAAAGTATTCTTCAAAGAGTTGCGTGTCCGAAACAAGGCTGAAAAGGATCGGCTGCGGTCTGGGGATACTGCGGCAATAAAATGAGCAAAAGCGGAGGCATTGAATTTATGGATGAAATTGCAGTACTTATTCCTTGCTATAATGAGAGTAAGACAATTGAAAAGGTGGTACAGGACTTTAAGAAGGCATTGCCCAATGCAGTAATATATGTGTATGATAACAATTCAAAAGATGGGACAGACGAGATTGCGCGGCGGGCAGGAGCAGTTGTGCGCTATGAATATCAACAGGGAAAAGGAAACGTGATTCGGCGGATGTTCCGCGAGATTGACGCCAAATGTTATGTTATGACGGACGGTGATGACACTTATCCAGCGGACGAGGCTGGAAAACTGTGCGAGGCAGTCCTTGCGCGCGGTGCGGATATGGTTGTGGGGGACAGGCTTTCCTCCTCCTATTTTGAAGAGAATAAAAGACCGTTTCACAATTTTGGCAATTCCCTGGTGCGCGGTGCCATCAACAGTATGTTTAAGAGTGACATTCGAGATATTATGACAGGGTATAGGGCGTTTAGTTACCAATTTGTGAAGTCCTTTCCAGTGCTTTCCAAGGGATTTGAGATTGAGACGGAGATGAGCATTCATGCCATTGATAAAAATATGCGCGTGGAGAATGTGATTATCCAGTACAGGGACAGGCCAGAGGGAAGCGAGTCAAAACTGAACACCTACTCCGATGGAATCAAAGTGATTATGACCATTATAAAACTCTACAAAAATTATAAGCCAATGGGATTTTTCTCTTGGATTGCGCTGATATTGGTGTTGATCTCAACGGCTTTTTTGGCGCCAGTAATGGTAGAGTTTTTTGATACAGGGTTGGTGGAGCGCTTTCCGACGCTGATTGTGTGCTGCTTTGTATACTTGGCGGCGATGCAGTCATTCTTTGCGGGATTGATGCTTTCGACAATGAAGCAGAAAAACATGCAGGATTATGAGATGAATCTTATTTTTCTGGATAAGGAATACAAAGATAAAATACAGGGATAAAATGATATGGATATACCAATGAATTATGTGGCTCTGGATATTGAGACGACAGGGTTAAATCCAAAATATGACAAGATTATAGAAATTGGAGCGGTGCGTGTCAGGGACGGGAAGGCAGAGGAGACTTTCTCGTCGTTTGTCAACCCGGCAAAAAGTCTGCCGCCAAGGATTGTAGAACTCACAGGTATTCAGGAGGCAGATGTCTGTAAAGCGCCTTATATTGACGAGGTTCTTGATGCGTTTCTGTCCTTTGCGGATGAGGATATTCTGTTGGGGCACAATTTGATCTTTGATTATTCTTTTGTGAAGAAAGCCGCGATAAACAACAAAAAGTCTTATGAGCGAACAGGTATTGATACCTTAAAAATTGCCAAATGGTTTCTCAGTGATTTGGAGAGCCGCAGCCTTAGCTTCTTGTGTGAGCATTTTCAGATAGCGCTCGATGCACATAGGGCGTTAAATGACGCGATTGCAGCGCATACTCTCTATCAAATCCTAGTGCAGAATTATGGAAATGTGGAGGAAAAACCATTTCGCCCAAAACAGTTGGTATACAGTGTGAGAAAAGAGAATCCCATCACACCAAAGCAGTTAGAGCTTCTGTTAAAACTTGCTGTGCAATATCATCTGCATCGGGAAGGATACATGTTGTCTCCAGTGGCCGATGTCACAGACGAGGCAATCGATTTAGAAAAGTTAAGCAAGAATGAGGCGAGCAGGCTTATTGATAAGTTGCTCTCAAATTTTCGACGATTGTATCCTTTAAGATAGAACGTATATTCTGCGCTTGGGAAATCAGTTCTTCAATTTTTTCGGACATGCCGGCTTCCTGATAGAGTTGTGCAAGCAGATAGTAGCTTTTGCTGACGTCGGTTCCAGTGGAGACAGCAAATTCAAGTGTTTTGACAGCAAGGGCATCTTCCAGGATATCATGCAGCAGTTCTGCGAGCTTTTGCAGCAGAGTTACTAGATTTGTGTAATGAAAATCATAATCGCTTAATATATTGATATTAGCGGTTCCGTATTCCAGTTTTAAGTCGGTGTTGGTATAGCCCGTAAAATTTACAATTTTAAATGCGGACAAGTCATTTAGATCGCGAAGACAGTTCTCAATCTCTGAAGTCATGTAGTCTGGTTTCATCTGTAGGATTTCCTCTGGGATTGTGATGTAGTTTAGATTGTCAAGAGATTTTTTGCGGGTAAAATTTGCTTTTTGCTCGCGCTCCCAGAAATCTTGGTCGAGATTCTGCTCAATGCGCTTTGTCTTGTGCAGCGCAATAGAAAAAATAATACAAAATATGGTAAAGCTTGAAAATAAGAATAAATTCATATATAATATCCTTTCGAAAAGAGGTGAACAGCCATGATGAACATGAATCATAAAAAAACACAACGTACAATCGCAACGGTTATCGCAATTATTCTTGTGCTGGCAATGGTAGTTCCGCTGGCGGTCAGTGTAGTCGGATTCTAATTGATTATAACATACTGCACGATTTAGGACAATGCAAAAATCAACAGTTTGGCCTCAGAACTTTGCATTTGCTGCAAAGTCCGTAAAACAGTGCAGTGGCAAAGATGCATCAAGCTACCATAAAGTGGTTTTGCATGGCTTGATGCCCGTAACAGGAAGCCGAAGGCTGAACTGTTACAAAAATCCAATTCGTGTATGGAGGATTTGTATGAAAAAAATAAGAGAGCGTGTGGGACTGATTTTGGCAGTCTTTGCATGGGTAGTTATTCTTTGGGGAACATTTGGGTCAAGTGAAGTTTTGGCAGCTTCGGACAAAGATGTAATATTAGATGGAATTTTCATGGGAGGGATTGAGCTCTCCGGCATGACGGCTGAGGAAGCAAGGGCTTCTGTCAGTGCATTTGTAGAGGATTTAAAACAGAAGAATATTACGTTTGGCGCAGTCGATAACCATTATGTGTCTATTATGGTAGGCGAGTTGGGGCTTCGCTGGGAAAATGAGGCAGATATAGACGCAGCGGTTTCTCTTGGCAAGAAGGGAAATATTGTCAAGCGATACAAGGCAATGCAGGACTTAAAACATGGAAACAAAGTGTATGATCTGCGACTTACGCTCGATAAGGAACTGATTCGTTCTGTGTTGGAACAACAGTGCACCGAGTATGATATTTCGGCAATGGATACAACATTGACTAGAGTGAATGGTCAGTTTGTTGTGGAAGGCGGTCAGACAGGACAGAAAGTAAATATTGAGGAGTCTCTCAATAAGACATATGACTATATTACAAATGATTGGGACTATCAGGATGCATCAATCGACCTTGCAATTGATGTGACAGAACCACGTGGGAGTGCGGAAGAGCTGGCAAAGATTAAAGATGTTTTAGGTACTTTTACAACGAGTTACTCAAGCAGCAGTTCATCAAGATGTAAGAATATAGAAAATGGTTGTCGTCTGATCAATGGTACATTGTTGTATCCAGGAGATGAGTTTTCTACGTATGATACAATTAAGCCGTTTACTGAAGCAAACGGATATTATCCGGCTGGTTCTTATATGAATGGAAAGGTGGTTGACAGTCTTGGCGGTGGTATCTGCCAAGTGTCGACAACATTGTACAATACGGTTTTGCTTTCCGAGTTGGAAGTGACAGAACGGAACAATCATTCGATGATTATTTCCTATGTAAAACCATCAATGGATGCAGCAATCGCAGAATCGGCTGGAAAAGACTTTCGCTTTGTCAATAATTGGAATCATCCGATTTATATAGAAGGAATTACAGAGGGAAAGCAGATTACTTTTACAATCTATGGTGTGGAGGAGCGAGATCCAGGACATGTGGTGCGCTATGAGAGTGAGACACTCTCAACGACACGTCCCGACCATGAGATTATCACGCCGACAGCAAGCCAGGGTATTGGATATGTCAGTGTGGAATCCGCACATATTGGGTATACGGCGCAATTGTGGAAAGTTGTCGAGGAAAATGGTGTGGAGGTCAGCCGTGAGGTGATTAATAAAAGTTCTTATAAAGTATCGCCGCGGTCAGCAGTTGTGGGAGTGAATACAGATAATCCCGTATATGCTGAGCGAATGAATGCAGCGATTGCATCAGGTAGCATTGATGTCTGCAAAGCAGAGGCTGCGGCAATTAAGGCGGAGATGGCAGCGGCAGCACAACAGCAGGCAGATTTGGATGCTTACTATCAGGCACTGCAACAGCAACAGTTGCTGGAGCAGCAGGCATTGCTTCAGCAGCAGCTTTTAGAACAGCAAGCTCAGGCTGAACAGCAGGCGGAGCCATAAGAACTGTTATACTGACGATGATGGAAAGGGATTTGTCATGAAGTGCGGAAAACTGACACAGAGTATATATGATCGTTCCGTCAGAAAAATAATGAAATCAAATGGCGCAGATCTGAGGGCAGACTGCGCCGTTTTGGCAGGGAATGCTGTTTGTGATGGTATCTTGTCAGGGCAGGCACTCGCGTTCGGAACGGACAAGAGGACTGCGGCGCGGGCGTATCTTGCGGCAGTCAATCATGTGATTGCCTGCTGTGCGAACCGTGCGGTGTTGGGATTGTTCGACACAAGTGCAACTATGACGCTTATGATTCCAGAGCGAATGCGGGAGATTAAAGTTCGCATGATGATGGAGGCGGTAGCTTTACAGGCGGAGGAGACAGGGATTCCGATTCTAAGCTGCAATGTTCAGGTGCTTCCAGCGGTTACACAGGTGGCAGTATCTTGTGTGATTAGTGCCGGATTAGAGAAGCGTTCGGAGGGAAATGTTGTCTCCATGAAAAAAAAGACTCTGATAGAAGAAGACATTGTGATGACAAAGTGGCTGGGACTTGAGGGGACAGCGATTATGGCAGCAGAAAGTCGTGATAAACTTTGTGCGCGCTATCCGTCTGATCTGGTGGATACAGCAGCGGACTTTTACAGATATCTGTCTATAGCGCCGGAGGCTGCAACCGCCGTGAAGTCCGGCGCAGATTATCTGCTGACATTGCGGGAGGGCGGTGTATTTGGTGGTCTCTGGCAATTGGCAGCGGAGAATGGCGTTGGACTGGTCGCAGACTTAAAACGCATACCTGTGAGACAGGAAACCATAGAGGTATGTGAGTATTTTGATTTAAATCCATATGAGCTGCTGGCAGGCGGTAGTTTACTTGTCTTGGCAGCTAATGGCGGGGAGCTGGTGCGCGCATTGGAAAACGCAGGTGTGCCAGCAGCAGTGATTGGGCGCACCACACAGGGAAATGATCGCGTGATACGTCACGGGGAGGAGTCAAGGTTTCTGGAACCGGCAAATGGGGACGAGATTTTCCGGTACTATGCGCAGGCGGAGACTTCCTGCATTTAAACAACTGTTTAAGAATAAATGAAGCAATGGAGGAAAAAACATGAGAGAACAAATTTTATCGATCATAGAAAAAAATAGTAGGATTGATCTGCATGAACTCGCAGTGATATTGGGCATGGAGGAAGCAGATGTTGTCAATGAGATGGAGCAGATGGAAAAAGAGGGAATTATCTGCGGATATCATACCCTGATTGACTGGGAAAAGACCTCGGTGGAGAAGGTGAATGCGTTGATAGAAGTGCGTGTGACTCCACAGCGCGGAAAAGGCTTTGACAGCATTGCAGAGCGCATCTATAAATATCCAGAGGTACATGCAGTGTATCTGATTTCAGGAGGGTATGATTTGCTTGTAAGCCTGGAGGGAAAGACGCTCAAGGAAGTTTCAAATTTTGTGTCGGATAAACTTTCTACTTTGGAGACTGTCATCAGCACAGCGACACATTTTATTTTGAAAAAGTATAAGGACCACGGAACAGTTTTGGACAGAAAACAGTCTGATGAAAGGATGCAGGTGACACCATGAGAAATCCGTTATCAAAAACGATTGTAGAGATAAAACCTTCGGGAATCCGCAAATATTTTGATATTGTGAGCGAGATGAATGATCCAGATGTCATTTCGCTCGGTGTGGGAGAGCCGGATTTTGAGACGCCGTGGCATATTCGGGACGAAGGAATTTATTCCTTGGAGAAAGGACGCACATTTTATACGGCAAATGCGGGACTTTTGGAGCTGCGCGAGGAAATTAACCGTTATTTAAATCGCCGCTTTTCTTTAAATTATGATCCGAAGGATGGGATTTTAGTGACAGTTGGCGGATCAGAAGCAATTGACATTGCGCTGCGTGCGATGGTGGACCCAGGCGATGAGGTAATTATTCCACAGCCAAGTTATGTATCTTATGAGCCATGCGCAATTTTGGCAGGAGCGAAACCTGTGATTATTGAACTGAAAAATGAAAATCAGTTTCGCTTGACAGCAACGGAGCTTGAGGCGGCGGTCACAGACAAGACCAAAGTGTTAATTTTGCCGTTTCCAAATAATCCAACTGGTGCAATTATGGAGCGAAACGATTTGGAAGAGATTGCAAAGGTGATTGAAAAACATGATCTTTTTGTGCTTTCTGATGAGATTTATTCGGAGCTTTGCTACACAGAAAAGTATGTTTCTATCGCGAATATTCCGGGGATGTGGGAGCGGACAATTCTCATCAATGGATTTTCTAAATCTTATGCAATGACAGGCTGGAGACTTGGCTATGCATGTGGCCCAAAACAGATTATCGAACAGATGTACAAGATTCATCAGTTTTGCATTATGTGTGCGCCGACCACCTCACAGTACGCGGCGATTGACGCGCTAAAAAACGGTGACGCGGATGTGCAGATGATGCGCGAATCCTACAATCAGCGGCGGCGTTATCTGGTCAATGCTTTTCGCGAGATGGGCTTGGAATGCTTTGAGCCGTTTGGTGCGTTTTACATATTTCCATGTGTGAAACAGTTTGGTATGACGAGTGATGAATTTGCGTCACGGCTTTTGCATGAGGAGAAGCTTGCTGTTGTGCCTGGAAATGCATTTGGTGATAGCGGTGAGGGATTTTTGCGTATTTCTTATGCATATTCGCTTGAAAAGCTCAAGATAGCAATTGGACGATTAAGACATTTTGTAGAGCGATTATAAAAATGAGCAGGTGAGAGCATGAACATTGTACTCTATCAGCCGGAGATTCCGGCGAATACTGGAAATATTGGACGCACTTGCGTTGCTACTGGATCTGTGCTGCATCTGATTGAACCGCTGGGTTTTCGCTTGACAGGAAAGGAATTGCGCAGAGCGGGCATGGATTACTGGGAGCATCTTGATGTGCGACGGTATATGAACTTCACAGAGTTTGTGGAGAAAAACTTTACAGATCAACCAGATGCAAAACTTTGGATGGCGACAACTAAGGCGAGAAAGGTCTACACACAAGCAACGTTTGGCGAGCGTGATTATATTATGTTTGGAAAGGAGAGCGCGGGGATACCAGAGGAGATTTTAGTGGATTATGAACAAACATGTATTCGCATTCCCATGCTAGATACAATTAGAAGCCTCAATCTATCCAACAGTGTTAGTATTGTGCTCTATGAAGCGTTACGGCAGCAAGGTTTTGCTGGAATGCAGAAAGAGGGAGCGCTTCATCATATGGACTGGCGGTTACAATCTACGGGTCAGGAATGCGCTGAACTGCGCATTCCGTGAGAACATGATTCAAGAATGAAGGGCGATTTTTGCGAAGCAAAATTTTAAATATCGCCCCGAGTCGTTACTATGAGCGGCTTTCATGCCGTGAATAGTAACGACTGGCGAGATACACAATAAGATTTGACAAAAACAGCGTGCCGTCATATAATAAGAGCAGATACAATAACAGGGAAGTTATGGAGGATGGAGCTCATGGGGGAGTATAAGATTCAAATAAGCAGCTGTTTGGCGCTTGTCACTTTGCGGGGGCCAAACAGTTATCGAGGAGGTAACTGATATGCGTATAGTAGAGAAGGTACTGTACGGATTTGGTGGCTTATTGGCGCTTATGCTCCTTTTTATTGCGATATGCCACTACAATCCAGAACTGGCGGTCAAGATTGGCGCCGATTTAAAAGCAAATGCGGGGGAAGCGAATCCAGAGTATACTATGGATTTTCAGACGGTAAATACGACAGTGACACATGGAGTGCTCCCAGCAGCAGAAAAGACATTGACAAACAACACTATACCAGTAGGCACAGTGCGGACAGCAGACGATGAGGACACTGATGCGGATGCTGAGAGCAAACTAAAGATTCCTAGTAAAGTTGCAGGGCTGAACGGTTATATTCCTGTCAAGGCGACAGGAAAGGAGATTACCCAGAACAAGGCAGATGAGATTGCAAAGGAACTTGGAAAAGGGGAAACCGGAAGCAATCTGACGTTCGATACGGAAATGTATCCGTATTATGGCATTATTAATGAGACGCAGAAAGCAGTTTACCGGCAAATTTATGCTAATGCAGAAGCACAGAACAAACATTTTGCGCCGGTGGAGGACATTACAGCAAACGATTTGAAAAATGCATTTACCTCTGTGGTAAATGACCATCCAGAATTATTTTGGGTAGATACAGCGTACAAGTATCAGTATACGCCAAAGGGAAGTGTGGCAGACATAACCCTTGTGTTTAATGTGACGGCGAATGATCTGGACGCGTCGAAAATTGAGTTTGAGGCAGCGGCAAAGAAAATTACGGATGAGACATACGGGAGCTATTCAGATTACGACAAAGAAAAAATTGTGCATGACACATTGATTCGCGGGGTAAAATATGATAGGAATGCACCGATGAATCAGAGTGCTTACAGTGCACTTGTATATGGAAGAACAGTGTGCGCCGGCTATGCGAGAGCGTTTCAATATTTGTTGCATCAGCTAGATATCCCATGCTATTATGTGACAGGATTTGCCGGTGAGAATCATGCATGGAATATTGTGAAACTCAGCGATGGCTATTACAATGTGGACAGCACGTGGGATGATACCAATCCGAACACTTACGATTATTTTAACTGTTCCGATGCAGACTACGCGTCAGATCATGTGAGAAAGGATTTGTCGATTTATCTTCCGCCATGCAATGGCAACCGTTACAGCGGACTTGAGGTAAACCCATCAGAGACGCCGCCCACGGACACAACAAAACCAGGGACGACTACAAGACCCTCCACAAACACAACAACAAAACCCTCGACAACACCGTCTGAAAGTACTGGCAGCAGCACGTCAAATCCGACTACTGCAACTAACACAGATTCGATTACTGTGATTACGGTACGAGGCGGCGGTGATGCGCATTATATAGACGATATTGGAGATTACTTTAATGAGTGCTTTGCGGCAATGATTAACAATGACAACGAAGTGATAACATTTGACCTGATTATTACAGACAAAAAACTCTGGAATAGTATTTATAAAGCGTATGATAAAGGTGACTGCCAGGAGGGATATATTGACCGTTATCTGGTAGAAAAGCATAAAAATGCGTGCAGCATGTATGTGGAAGCCGTGCCGAGAACAGACGGAAGCTATTTGCTGCGGCATCGCGGAGTGATTAATTAATAAATAGGTGGTAGTAAAAAAGATGAGTGTATTGGCACTCATCTTTTTTACTACTGTTTTAACAGTTCGTTCATATGGTCAACCATCTCATTGATAGTGCCTGCTTGTGTGGCGATTTGTGTGGTATCGTTCGCATTGCTCTCGGCCATTGCATTGATGGAATTGAATTGTTCATTTTCGTTCTGAATGCTCTCGGCAATATCCTGATTGATAGAGACGGTTCTTTTAATAACTTCCGCCTGTTTGTTGTGGGCATCGCCCATCGTTGTAACTGCGTTGGCAGATGTATTCAAAAGTTCTGTCATATCTAACATACTCTGGATTACATTTGCTACAGATTGATTCTGTGTTTTTATTTTGGCAGCGTTTTCTTCCACCTGTGCTGAAATTTCCCTTACATTTTGGTTTACGCATTCAATGACTGATGCAACTACTTTTAAGGATTCCTGTGTGCTTTTTGCCAGATTACCAACTTCTGACGCCCACCACAGAGAAACCTCTGCCGGCTTCTCCCGCCCTTGAAGCTTCAATTGAAGCATTTAAGGATAACAGATTAATGGAGTAGGAGATATCGCTGATTAATTTTAAGGTCACACCGATTTCTTTGACGGCCTCAGATAGCCTTTGTGCTACGTCGGTTGTAACTTTCATGGATTCAGATACCTCGCTGTTGACAATGTGAAGGTTGTTCATCAGCTTTTTGCTTTCTGTGGATTTATCCAGTAGATCCCTAGAAGAAGCGTTTACTTTGTTAACATTTTCTGCGACAACACTTTCCCATTCGCGCAGCTCATTGAGGTTGTCCATGCTCTCCTCTGTTTTTGTGCGAAGTATATTGTTGCTTTCCACCAACTGTTCACTGGTGGCTGCAAGCTGTTCAGCGGATGCGCTCTCATTTTCAGAAATGGAAGATAGTGCTGATCCGGCTGTGAAACAAGCGGTCTGACAATGACTGTATCTCGTCTAATACAGTTTTTAAATCCTCTTCTTTTTTTGCGATTATTTTAAATAATAGGGTAGTGCGGTAACTAATAAAGCAGCAGGCTGCAAGCAGCACAGTGTAGACAATTGCTGTAAAAATCCAACCGATTACGCTGTGGAGTTTTAGAAAGCCCGCTGGAAAGAGAATCATCATGATTGCATTGACAGCGACAGTGACAAGATAACTGGTCCGAATTAGCTTCTGTTCGTAAGGAATTGTAGGAAAATAAGTGATGCAGATTGCGTAGGATATTTCTTCGAGGAGGTATGTCAAAAAACGTAGGCGTAGCGGGCTGCGGCGAGGCTTTTTGGCATGCATAATCGGAGAAATAGCCAAGTCAAGATGCGTCAGTTATTT
>DEPD01000028.1 GCA_002358575.1 Lachnospiraceae bacterium UBA3401
AACATTACAGACTAAAAGATATCTTTTTGTGGGGAATATCAAAGAGACAATGCCTGAACTGCGTAAAAAGTTCTCTAATAGCTTATTTATGGAAAATGAAAATTTCTCCCTGACAAACATAAAGGTGGATATGATAGTAATGTTAGTAAAATATATGTCACATGGAATGTATTACAAGATAAAGGCAACAAGCACATTAAGCAATATACCAATTGTAATGTGCAATACAAAGAATATAGACACGGTATATGCTGTTATGACAAAAAATGTTATGTGAGTTTATTAAACAGAGTAAGGAGGTTAATGGTGCAAAATTGAGAATGTATTGTTCATATTTTTGGGATTATCTAAATTGTAAGTACATATATTGATATATAAAACGAACAGAGGCAACAGTGCCTGTCTCTGTTTGACAACTAATACAGCATAAATTAAGTTTCTGATATATTCGCTTACAGAAAAGCATTGTATTTTCACTGTTTTTGCAGACATGTCTAAATCAGAAATTTATTATTCGATGTACTAGTAAGTTAGTTATATTTTTTTTAAGAATGCAGCAGATAATCGCTTCATATGCTCTACAACCTACAAAGTAGATTACTCTGTCTTTGAGAGTTTCCTTTGGATGGTGTAACTCAAAGTCCATGGCCTTACAGTAAATGTAAAAACTAAGCAATAATAAAACAGGAGACATATCTCCTGTTTTTTGTTTAAAAGTTATTCATCAAAATGGAAGCAGACGACATCACTTGCTTCACAATCTAATGCCCGACACAAGCTTTCAAGGGTATTCATAGTTACACTTTTGTTATGCTTTAAATCGTTAATGGTATGAGGATCTATATTATGTTTATGAATCAATGCATAAGTTGTAATATTTTTCTGTTTCATGGTTTCCCAAAGCGGAGCATAGTCAATCATTTTTATCACCTCATAAAAATATTATGTTTGCAAAATCCCTGCTTGAATATACTGGAATATTCCAGTATAATAAATACAAATATTTTATAAAAGCAATTTGGTAAATAGTCAAGAGTTATTTTGAAAAGATTTTCAGAGAAAAGGGTAACCTTAATAAACCTATGACTTATTTCTCAAAAAAGACGTAAGTTAGGAATTTGATATGGATTACCTACTCTTTTCCGGAGAGTAGAGTTGGCCTTTGTCCAGCAGACCAAAGAGCAGACGTATAAATTTACGGGAAGTCAACGCGAGTGTTCGTTTATGCTGATGTGTTCTGGTTTCAGCATATTTCTTGTCATAGAATGTTTTGTATTCAGGACAGTGTCTTATGACACTTCCGGCAGCTTCTATGATGTAGTAGCGCAGATATCTGTTGCCAGCTTTGCTCATGTGTTTGTCTTCGGCTACGAATGCACAGGTGTCATAAGGTAACACACCAGTAAATGCAGACAGCCATACCTCTATTCCGTATAAAATGGCGTATGTGGCATTTCAAATATGTGGTTTAGAAGCATTGTAGGAACTGAAAACAATATTCCACGATTTGAAAGGATAGAGGTAAATGAGCATGGGAAAAAAGGTATGTATCACAGAGTAAGAACGGGAAAATTGCCGCAAAGTGATTGATGCGTTTGCGGAACTGTACGAAATAGAAGATGAAGATATTTTGTTGATTGATGCTGGCAGGTATGGTTTTGTCAAATTGCAGTGTTATACACAGTCATATGGTTTTGAGGAGCTTGACACATATACAGACAGCCACAGCTTATTTGAGGGGCTTTGGGAAGAATGGCTTAATCTAAATATATTTTTGCTTGCGAGCGAAATGCAGTTAGCTGATGTTCTTTATGATGATTTATTCAATAATCTGCCAAAGGAAAAACAGTCGGAACTTATTGGGAAAAAAGATTAGAATGGCTCTGTGTATGATAAATATGCAGGGCTTTTCTTAACCAGCAAAATATTTGTGATTGAAATAGAAAGACAGAATGAATGAGATGGATTCCGCAGGCATTGTGGAAAAAAGTTTAGATTCTTCCACAAATCCAAACTTTCTTCTATAAATCTTTTATTCAAAGCATTTTCTATCTAAAAGGTTTAGATTTTGTCTTGTTGCAGGGGATAAAGAAGTTTGCCTTTTGGCAATTTTTGTGATACTATATATCAGTAATGTTAAGTGCTTTCCATTTTGAAGAGCCAATGTTAGCATGTCAGGCTGTTATATGACAGCACTTATTAACGGAGGTTAAGGAAATGGAAGATTTCAATGTATTGAAAAAAACAAATTACGGTAAAAACATTTGCACACAAATAGAAGGGGGAGTTATCTTTTTTGATCCGGATAGTCTGAAAGAGGTTGTCGGTGCAGGAGCCATGACATACGATGAGTATTTAGATGTGCAGTTTCAATCTATGGGGAAAATGCGTTCATATTTTGAAATGTGTTATTTTAATTTCGCAATGGAGTTTAAAGGACAGATCGAAAGGGTAACAAAGAATAATGTTTGTTTTGAGAGAGTATTTGTCAGCGGAATGTATAGCGATGGAGAGATGTTTGACGGTAAGGAAGACCATGTTTGGATAGACAAATCAGGGTTTGATTCTTACCATATTGGGGATTGTGTTACTTTTTACGCAGATGTTTATCGCTATGTAAAAACGAGTAATGGAAAACTGATAGACTACTCTTTAAGGAATCCGAAGGGCATTAAAAAGATAGCCTCTTATGAACTTCCAAGCGATGATGATTTGATAAAACAAGGAATAA
>DEPD01000134.1:0-22852 GCA_002358575.1 Lachnospiraceae bacterium UBA3401
GATGCGTCAGTTATTTTTCTACAGTTCCTAAGGCCTATAAGTTGGTATCTGAATATATAGAAACGTTTTACAATAGTATGGATACACAGCTACTGCAAATATCTGTCTTCGATCCAATATGAAGCAAGATATTCTGATGAACTGGAAGTTATACTGAGTGTCAGATAAATCTGCCACTCAGTATAATGTGATGCGCACATCCACATGAGGAATTATGCCGTTGTGCGGCTGGAACTGCCGTGAGTATATTTTTATTACAGGAGGTGTCTGATGGCAAAAATAGAGATGAAAGCGGTGAACTTGGGAGAATTGTATATTACTCAAAATGTATCAGAATGTCTATGAAGAAGTACCAGAATGGTTGATAAATGATGCAGAAAACTGCTTTAAAGCAGCATATACAGATAAAAATCCACTATCTATTACGAACCCCAAAGGAGTGGGGTGAAGAAACAATATAGTGACATTGGAAAGTGAACAGTAACAAATTATGGATGTGTGTAGCAAAATAAGTTATTGTTCACTTGAAATCCCTCCAAATATATGATATATTATTGAAAAATAGAACCGATATACCATTGGTTCATATACTACATTAAACGCACTCTTTGCACTGCATACAAATCTACAGTACAATCTGAGCAGGCCGGGGTATTACCATTGGAGCCGGGTCGCCTATGCGACAGTGGATATTTTTACATCCGCGGGACAGTAGCTGTTTATACTGATTCGTGGGTGTTTTTCTTTTATTTTCTAAAAGTCTATTATTCCCATATTTCATAATGATCAGCAAAAAGCACATGCTATAGATTGGTAAGGAGCAGTATCAGTTTTGAAAAAGGCGGGATTTCATGAAAAAAGATTTCACAAAAAGCGAATTTGAGAAAGTTGCAATGAAAGTTTCTTTTGTAAGTATCACAGCGAATGTCCTGTTGTCAGTATTTAAGATGTTGGCAGGAATTCTTGCGCATTCAGGTGCAATGATTAGCGATGCAGTTCACTCTGCATCGGATGTAATCAGCACCGTTGTGGTGATTGTAGGTGTTAGGCTGTCAGGAAAGGCGTCAGATAAGGAGCACCCGTATGGACATGAGCGTATGGAGTGCGTAGCGGCTGTTATTCTGGCGACAATTCTGGCATTTACTGGACTTGGGATTGGTTATACCGCTATGGTAAAAATTTTGTCAAGACAGTATGGCAATCTGAGGATACCAGGTGTTTTGGCACTTGTGGCAGCGATTGTTTCCATTGCGGTAAAAGAGAGCATGTACTGGTATACAAGGATAAATGCAAAAAAGATAGATTCCAGCGCACTTATGGCTGATGCGTGGCATCACCGCTCAGACGCACTCTCCTCTGTAGGTGCGCTGATTGGTATTGTAGGCGCGAGGCTTGGATATCCTGTTTGTGATGTGATTGCAAGTTTATGTATCTGCTTTTTTATTGAGAAGGCAGCCTATGAGATTTTCACGGATGCGGTGGATAAAATGGTGGATAAGGCCTGTGATGAGGGCGTTGAGAATGATTTGAAAAATTGTGCGCTGGCACAGGAGGGCGTACTTGGGGTGGACCTCCTGCGCACAAGGGTTTTTGGCAATCGAATTTATGTAGATATTGAGATTAGCGCGGACGCCAATGCATCTTTGCGTGATGCGCACAAGATTGCGGAACATGTGCATGACTCTATAGAGCAGAGTTTTGCCAGCGTAAAGCACATTATGGTACATGTCAATCCAGCAGAGTAAGAAAATAAAACATATGTTTTACTGAATCCATTTCTCAATTTTGGAGGATAATGTATCAAATTTGTCGTCATAGATTAAATTTAGGAGATTGTCAAGCTTTTTCAATGCCTGCATAATGCGTTCTGGATCGCAGAGCTTTTTCTCAAGAGCGATAGCAAGTTCATTGATGTCAAGCACTTTGACAAAGCCATCTGGATAAATGACAACATCCGCCAGAAGGTCCGTGACAATAAGCGCATTTTCTTCTTTTTTATATTGATAGTCCACAATATCACAGTACCAAAAGAGGAATGTGTTATCCTCTCGGTAAAGTTTGCTCACCTTATAGCCATAGCTGAGAAAATAACAGGAGTAGCCATGATGAAAATCCCGGCGTGGCTTTAAGGTATTCCATTTTGTGACAATCAGGTCTTTTGTCTGTTCTAGAATAATGTCATCTTTTAACAAGATACACTCATCGGGTATCATACGTCTGCGGTAAATTTTTAAATGCTCCATAACAAAGACTCTCCTTTATAATCCTGTATTTAGTTCCTTAGGAGCTATGAATAAATAACCTATGTATATTGACTTGTCTATTTCTTCACAGTTCCTTAACCTTTATTTTGATAGAAAAAGGTTGTGTCTATAGTGTAACGCATTTTTACAGCAGCTTCAATGTTTTTCCAAAGCTTTTCCAAAAGATATCTTGGTCTCTGTTTTTGTGTACTTGATTTGGAGTGAAAATTACGGTTGGGCTTTTAGATAACTGTTACGAGCAAGGATAACAAGAACAAATAGTCGTTGCACTTTAGGCAATTTTAACGTATAATCAAGACAGTTGTCAAAAAATGTATCATTGTATAAAATAATAGAAACACACAAGGAGGCAATAACATGAGACAGTTTTTTGGAATGAGCCAAAGCGGAGACTTGGCGGAGGCAATCAGAGGACTGGAAAATCCCCAGTTTATAATGCTGATGTCCAACAATGCCCAGTTTGAGAAACATGTAAAGGCGTTGGAGAAATACTACCCAGGAGTTCCGAGCATCGGCTGTATTGGCATGAGTTATGATATTAGAATGGTGGAGGAAGGAGTTGGTGTAGTAGCGTTTTTCGATGGTGTGAGCGCTGCGGCAAATGTTCTCGAACAGGTCTCTGTGATGCCAGTAAAATACATAGGGCGTCTTGAAGAAGATATTCAAAAAGTAAATGCGGCGAGTGAAGATACTGTATGTATTGATTTTTGCTGTGGAAATGATGCCTGTGTGTTGACAACAATCAATACAATGCTTGGAAAGAAAGGTATTTCTCTGGTTGGCGGCACAGGGGACGCGGGAAAGGTATCTGCAAACGGAAAGATTTATCAGGATGCGGTGGCGTATGCACTAATCCGCAACCATAATGGCAGAGTGAAAACTTACAAGGAGAATATATATCGCAAATTTGGAAATTACCGGTTTATTGCCGCAGATACAGACAAGGAAAATTATGTGATAGGAACATTGAACGGAAAGTCTGCGAAGCAGGTTTATCAAAGTATTCTCCATGTGACAGACGAGCAAATTTTGACACAGACATTTCAGAATCCGTTTGGAAAAATTAATGGGAATGATACTTGTATTATTTCTATTAAAGAGGTTCAGGGAGATGCGCTTGCATGTTTTCGTCAGGTAAATGATTCTGATGTCTTAATTCTGCTGCAACTTGCAGATTACGAAGAAGTTGTCCAGCAGACCATTCAGATGATTTGCAGAGATTTTCCACGGAGATCCGCAGTTTTCTCTGTAAACTGCCTGTTTCGATATAAATTGTTTTGTGAGCATGATTATATGCAGACTTATTTGCAGGAGATGGCGGAACTTGGAAGTCATGCAGGGCTTGTGGGCTATGGTGAGCATTACAACAATCGGTTTGTCAATCAGTCTATGACTTGTGTAGTATTTGAGTAAAGTAAGGAGGATAAAGAGATGTTTTTAAACTTTCCGTGGAAAAAAACGATCAAAAATAGAAAGAATACGCAAAATCTTTCTCCAATACTGCATGTGATAGGCAGTCTAAAAGAATATCGCGAGGAATTGATTGGCAAAGAAGTGGAATCTTTGCGGGAGCTTGGCATGGTGGGCAGTTCTTTTAAAGAAGTGATGCGAAGAGCGGATAATTTTCATGAGCAGTTGTCCGGTTTTGAACAGTCCTTTTCTGAGATTAACACCGCGGCGGGGCAGTTTGATGAGGTGCGCGGGGCGATTAGCGGAGCCGTATCAGAAGCGCAGAGCAAGGTTGAAGAATTAAAAAGTACTTCTGTGCAAGTAGAGCGCTCTTACAGTGATATGGAACAGACTTTCGAGCAATTACAGTCTGCGGTGGAAAGTATTCAGCGGTGTATGAAGAAGATTATTTCCATTGCGGAGCAGACAAATATTTTGGCGATTAACGCGTCGATTGAGGCGGCAAGAGCAGGTCAGTCTGGAAAGGGATTTTCTGTGGTCGCATCTAATGTGAAGGAGCTTGCGGACGAGATTAAAGAGCTTGCGGAGGAAGTGGATACAGGTATTCATGAAGTTGAGCGCGGCACAGGGAAACTTAACAACAGTATTTCAGGGTCACAGCAGGCACTGGACCGCAATATTAATACAGTCAACAACACTTACGAGTCGTTTAACAAAATTATTGCGACAGCGGAAGATACAATCACGGTTCAAGCAGAGATCTCAAATGTGATTGATGACGCGCACAGGGAGTTGCAGACAATTGGACAGTTTTTTGTTGAGATAAAGCAACAGTATCAAGATGTTGTCCGGCACATTGAGCGTGCAAACAACCTTGGAACGACAAAGAGTGCAATGTTTGAGGATATTGACAATATGTTATCCCAAATTCGTCCTCTGGTGGAGGAGATGGCAGAGAGTAGGGAAACTGTATAAAATACGTTGAATTGTATGTAGTTTTGCGATATAATTGAAACATACGAGCGCATAAGGAACTTAGGAACTGTTCAAAAATAATTTATACATCTTGACTTATCTATTTCTCCGATTGCACATATCCAAAAAACTTACCATAGCCCACTACGACTACGTTTTTTGCTATGCACCCTCGAAGAAATATCCTGCGCAAGCTGTACATGTTATTTCTAAACAATTCCTTACCAGTAATGCGGTCGGTGAAAGACTATGAAGTCACAAACATACAATCATGAAGGAATGATTTAGGAGGGAAGTTATGACAGTACAAGAGTTCTATGACGAGGTAGGCGGTGATTACAATGATATTATGTCACGGCTGAGAACGGAGGACAGAATCAAAAAGTTTGCAGGAATGTTTACAAGAGATGAAAGCTACAATATGCTTACAAAGAGTATTCAGGATGGGGATACAGAGGAGGCGTTTCGCGCCGCGCATACCATGAAGGGAATGTGTCAGAATATGGCGTTTACAAGGCTCTATCAATCCAGCCATGAGATTACAGAAATTCTTCGCAGAAAAGATCTGGAAGGAGCAAGGAAAATGCTTGATGTGGTGACAGAGGACTATAATATTGTGATCGCAGGCATAGGGAAATTGCTGGAATAGGAGAGGATAAGTAGTGGAAACAATAGAGAAAGATACTATTTTGATTGCGGATGATGCAGAACTAAACCGCGAGATGATCAAGTTTATATTTGAGGAGCAATACAATATTCTGCAAGCTGAGGACGGAGAGCAGGCCGTGAAGTTGATTGCAGAGAACAGCGACCGGCTGTGTCTTTTGTTTTTGGATTTGCTGATGCCAAAGATGTCTGGGCTGGATGTGCTGCGTTTTATGAATGAGGAAGATTATATTGACTATATTCCGGTTATTATGATAACTGGGGAGGCGACGGACGAGACAGATGAGAAAGCGTACGAATACGGTGCTTCTGACATTATCTATAAGCCGTTTGCGCCGAATGTTGTCATGCGGCGTGTCAAGAATATTATAGAGCTTTTTGAGCATAGAATTTATGTGGAGCGCAAGCTTGAGATGCGCACAAGACAGTTGCGGGAGAGCAGAGAAAAGCTGGAGCGAAGCAATGAATTTTTGGTGAATGCACTCAGCTCTGTAGTGGAGTTTCGGAGTCTTGAGTCTGGAGAACATATTCAGAGGGTGAAATATTTCACAAAGATTTTCTTAAAATATCTTATGAAATATTATCCGAAGTATGGCATTACTAAAGAACAAGCCGCGCTGATTGTCAGCGCGTCGGCGCTGCATGACATAGGCAAGATTGCGATACCAGACAGCATTCTTTTGAAGCCGGGAAGACTCACACAGGAAGAGTTTGAGGAGATGAAGCGGCACACAATTTATGGATGTGAGATTCTGGAGAAATTCAAGCAGGAGGACAATGAATTTTATCACTACTGCTATGATATTTGCAGATATCATCATGAGCGTCATGACGGAAACGGATATCCAGACAGTTTAAAGGGAGATGAGATTCCAATCTGGGCGCAGATAGTCTCGATTATTGATGTGTATGATGCGCTGGTGAGCAAACGGGTATATAAGAGCGCATATGCTGTGGATGAGGCAGTTCATATGATAATGGATGGGGAGTGCGGCGTTTTTTCGCCGGAGATTCTAGAATGCTTTCGGCTTGCCAAAGCGGAGCTGCTCATTATGACAGAGGAAGGATTTTCTTTTGCGGATGCAGAGGCGTTCGAGTGAAGGCGGTTAAAATGAGACAATTACTAGACATTTTTACCAATTTTTTGTATAATTAGTTTTGAGCGTTGTGAAAGATTGGAGTTAGGTTTATATTATTGCGTTATAATAGGCATATGGAGGCGGAGAAATGGGAAAAGATAAAAAATATAAGAAGTCAGTCTATCAATCTCTGGCTGTAATCTCCCAATTTGGCATCAATATGCTTGTCCCAATCTTTTTATGCTCTTTTGCGGGACTGTTTCTGGACAGGAAGTTAGGAACCGCATTTTGGTTTGTCTTACTATTCTTTGTGGGCGCTTTGGCGGGTTTTCGGAATATTTTTATTCTGGCAAAGAAGATTTACGAGGGAGATGACAAGAGTGAGAACAAGACTTAGAAAAATCAATACTGCTCTGCCGGGACTTCTTTTTGGAATTATCGTGTTTGGCGTGATTTGTCAGGTGGTTGGTTTGTTTCTCGTAACGGATAAGGCAGACTACAGTATAGGACTCTGGATAGGAGTGCTTACAGCAATATTTATGGCTTTTCATATGGCGGTTACGCTAAATTCTGCCGTGGAAAGAGATGTAAAGGGGGCGCAGGCAGCAGCAACGAGACAAAATATCATCAGATATCTTGTGGTGGTAATCATTTTAGGTATCTTGATGATGACGAGAATCGGCAATCCATTGGCTGCTTTTGCTGGAATCATGGGACTGAAAATATCAGCTTATTTACAGCCGTTGCTCGCCAGGTGGTTTCATGAACCAGAAAATGTGAAAACTGAATAAAGAAAGAAAATAAGGAGGTGAGTGTATGGGAGCAGGAATATTGTTATCCGGTGCGGACGACATCGATTTTATGATACATGGCGTATTTCAGTATGAGCTTTTTGGGCAGAAACTGTGGATAACAACCACGCATGTATGTCTGTTTATTGTCATGGCAATCATTATTATATTCTGCCTGTTTGCAAACAGGGCGGTCAAACGTGCGACGGAGGTCCCTGGAGCATTTCAAAATGTTGTGGAGCTTATCGTTGAGAAGCTTGACAATATGATAAAAGGTGTTATGGGAAAGAATGCGACAGCTTTTGCCAACTATATAGGTACACTGTTTATCTTTATCCTTGTCAGCAATATTTCCGGTCTGATGGGACTCAGGGCACCGACGGCAGACTATGGTGTCACATTTGCACTCGGTCTGATTACATTTACGCTGATTACCTTTAACAAATTTAAATATCAAAAGGTTTCGGGGGTGATCAAAGGACTGTGTGATCCGTGGCCAATCTGGGCTCCAATTAATGTGATCGGTGACATAGCAGTTCCTATTTCCCTGTCACTTCGTTTGTTTGCAAACGTTCTGTCGGGAACCGTTATGATGGCACTGCTCTATGGTCTGCTTGGCTTTATCGCCACAGGTTGGCCAGCAGCGCTTCATGTGTACTTCGATTTGTTTTCTGGTGCTATCCAGACATATGTATTTTGTATGTTGACTATGACATATATTAACAATGCAATCGAGGGGTAAAAAACGAAGAGATTTTCTAAGTCAATAAAAGACGCTGGCGAACAAAATCAAAAACTTCGTTTAAGAGAACAGTTTTGTTGTTCTCCCAAAATCATCTAAGCTTTTAAATACTAAATATTTCACAGGAGGAATGAATCATGGAATTTAATTCAAACTTTATCTTAGGTTGTTCAGCAATTGGTGCAGGTCTTGCGGTTATTGCAGGTATCGGACCTGGTGTAGGCCAGGGTATTGCCGCAGGTCATGCAGCGGCGGCAGTGGGAAGAAATCCAGGCGCAAAGTCTGATGTTACTTCCACCATGCTTCTTGGGCAGGCAGTTGCAGAGACAACAGGTCTTTATGGCTTGCTTGTTGCGATGCTGTTACTGTTCGTAAAGCCTTTAGTACCGTAGAAAAACGAAGAGATTTTTAAAATGATAAAAGGAGGTACAAAGGTATGGTGAATCACACCATGATACTCGCTGCCGAGACAGAGGGATTAAGCCGGTTATTTGACCTAGATTTTCAACTTTTGGCAGACACAGTCCTCATGATCATCGCCATGTTTGTCCTTTTCCTTGTCGCGTCGCACTTCTTATTTAATCCAGTAAGAAAGATGTTGGATGACAGAAAAGCGAAGATTCAAGGAGAGCTTGCTCAGGCTGCGGCAGATCAGAAGACGGCGGCTGAGACACGTGCCCTTTATGAGCAGAAGCTTGCTCAGGCGGACAAAGAGGCGGAAGCTGTCTTGGCAGATGCGCGCAGACGTGGTATGGAGAATGAAGCAAAAATAGTTGCCGAGGCAAAGCAGGAGGCCGCCCGGATTGTCAATAATGCAAGAAAAGAGGCTGAGCTTGAGAAACAGAAGCTTGCTGACGAGGTAAAACGCGAGATGATTGCAGTTGCCTCCGTGATGGCAGCCCAAATCGTGCAGGCAAATATTGATACGAATGCCCAGCATGAACTCATTGATAAGACATTGAAAGAAATAGGTGATAGCACATGGCTAAGCTAGTATCCAAAACGTATGCGCAGGCGTTGTTTGAACTTGCCGTTGAGGAGGAGAAGACCACCCCTTTTTTGGAGGAGGCAGGGGGTCTTCTTGAGGTGCTTCGCACCAATGCAGAATTTGGGCAGTTTATGAACCACCCGAAAATCCAGAAAGAGGATAAGGTTGAGGTGGTGAAGAACGTGTTCCAAGATAAAATCAGTAAGGAGATGCTGGGATTTCTTGTGACGATTGTCGAGAAGGACCGCTATACGGAAATCGAGGCAATCCTTGGCGAAGTAATCTCCTTGATAAAGGAGTACAACAATATCGGAACGGCTTATGTCACAACGGCCATCGCAATAAATGAACAGGAAAAGCAGGATATTGAGAGCCGGCTGCTCGCCACTACCCACTATAAGATGATTGATTGTATCTATCAGGTTGACAGCAATCTAATTGGCGGTATGGTTATCAAGATGGGTGACAGGGTTGTGGATAGCAGTATTCGGACAAAATTGGATAGGCTTCAGCGAGAGCTGCTCGCTATCCAGTTATAATAAAAAATAGAGAGGTGCAGATCCATATGAATTTAAGACCAGAAGAGATAAGTTCAGTGATTAAGGATCAGATCAAGAGATATGCCTCTGATTTGGAAGTATCAGAAGTTGGTACTGTCATTCAGGTGGCAGATGGTATCGCACGCGTGCACGGACTCGAGAAGGCAATGCAGGGTGAACTTTTGGAGTTTCCTGGAGAGGTTTATGGCATGGTTATGAACCTTGAGGAGGACAATGTTGGTGCTGTATTGCTGGGAAGTTCCAGAAACATTAACGAGGGTGATACCGTAAAGACAACAAACCGTGTTGTGGAGGTTCCTGTGGGAGACGCAATGCTGGGGCGTGTAGTCAATGCACTTGGTCAGCCAATTGATGGCAAGGGTCCTATCGCGACAACCAAATATCGTCAGATAGAAAGAGTGGCGTCTGGTGTTATTACCAGAAAATCGGTTGATACACCAATGCAGACAGGAATTAAGGCAATTGATGCCATGGTGCCAATTGGAAGAGGACAGCGAGAGCTAATTATTGGTGATAGACAGACTGGAAAGACAGCGATTGCAATCGATACAATCATTAACCAGAAGGGGCAGAATATGAAATGTATCTATGTTGCAATTGGCCAGAAAGCTTCTACAGTCGCAAGTATTGTGAAGACACTAGAAGAGTTTGGCGCTATGGCCTACACGACAATTGTTGCTGCTACAGCAAGTGAACTTGCGCCATTGCAGTATATTGCGCCCTATTCGGGCTGCGCAATCGGCGAGGAATGGATGGAGAACGGAGAGGACGTCCTCATCATTTATGATGACTTGAGTAAACATGCGGTTGCATATCGTACACTGTCCTTGCTCTTAAAGCGTCCGCCTGGACGTGAGGCGTTCCCTGGTGATGTATTCTATTTGCATTCAAGACTTCTTGAGCGCGCGTGTCGTATGAATGATGAGTACGGCGGAGGGTCCATCACAGCACTTCCAATTATTGAGACACAGGCAGGTGACGTTTCCGCATATATTCCAACAAATGTTATTTCGATTACGGATGGTCAGATTTATCTTGAGACAGAGATGTTTAACTCTGGTTTCAGACCTGCTGTAAACGCAGGACTTTCTGTTTCTCGTGTTGGCGGTTCTGCTCAGATTAAGGCGATGAAAAAGATTGCAGGACCGATTCGTACAGAACTTGCCCAGTACAGAGAGCTTGCCTCTTTTGCACAGTTTGGATCAGACCTTGATGCAGACACCAAAGAGAGGCTTGACCAAGGTGCGCGAATTAAGGAGATTTTAAAACAGCCGCAATATAAGCCGATGGCTGTTGAATATCAAGTTATCATTTTGTTTGTGGCGACAAAGAAGTACCTGCTCGATGTGCCTGTGGCAGATATCACGCGGTTCGAGGCAGAGCTTTTTGAGTTCCTTGACACAAAATACCCACAAGTGCCAAAGGCAATCAAGGAGACACAAGTTATTTCAGAAGAGACCGAGAAAACGCTTGTTGCAGCAATTGAAGAGTTTAAAGGACGCTTCAAATAAGAGAAGGGGGGACTGAATATTTATGGCCTCCATGAGAGACATAAAGAGACGTAAGGGCTCTGTACAGAGTACACAGCAAATCACAAAGGCCATGAAGCTTGTTTCCACCGTCAAACTGCAAAGGGCGAAAGGACGTGCAGAGAAGTCTAAGACTTATTTTAACTGCATGTATGATACGGTGGTTTCCATGCTTTCCAAAGCAGGGGATATCAATCACCCATACCTAAAGGCAAACAATTCCCCGAGAAAGGCAGTGATTGTAATCACTGGAAACAGGGGACTTGCGGGCGGTTACAACTCCAATATTATTAAGCTTGTGCGGGATAACGACTGGAACAAAGAGGATTTGATTATTTATCCGATTGGAAGCAAGGGAAGAGATACCTTTACCAGGCTTGGTTATGAGATGGGGGTAGACTATTCTTCCGCGATAGATGAACCACTCTATGCGGATGCGATGCAGATTAGCAGACAGGTGCTTGAGGATTTTGCGACTGGAAAAGTAGGTGAGATTTACATTGTGTACACAGGTTTTAAGAATACTGTGACACATATACCAACAATGTTAAAGCTACTTCCAATTAAAGTTGAAGATTCGCGTAGTGACGAGGACAAAGCGGTGCTTGACTTTGAGCCGGAGACAGAGGAAGCGATTGAACTCATTATTCCAAAATACATTACAAGTCTGATATATGGAGCAATGGTCGAATCTGTGGCAAGTGAAAACGGTGCTAGAATGCAGGCGATGGACAATGCGACCAGCAATGCAGATGAGATTATTTCAAGTCTGTCGCTGCTTTATAACAGAGCACGTCAGAGCGCGATTACGCAGGAGTTGACAGAGATTATTGCAGGTGCACAGGCCATATCATAAGGGTAAATAAAGTGCACAATGAATAAAAAGTGATAGAGAGGAAACAAAGAGATGGCAGATAAGATAATTGGTAAAGTTACCCAGATTATCGGTGCGGTTCTTGATGTCAAGTTCAGTGAGGGACAGCTTCCCGAGCTAAATGATGCAGTAAAGATTACAAGAAGTGACAACACAGAACTGACGATTGAAGTTGCACAGCATCTGGGTGACGATACAGTGAGATGTATCGCCATGGGACCTACGGATGGATTGGTAAGAGGAATGGATGCGGTTTCCACAGGCGCTCCCATTACCGTTCCCGTTGGAGAGGGTACATTGGGACGTATGTTCAATGTACTTGGCGAACCGATAGATAACAAACCTGCTCCTAAGGCGAAGGGATATGAGCCAATCCACAGACCTGCTCCTTCCTTTGAGGAACAGGCAACATCAACAGAAATGCTTGAGACAGGTATCAAGGTCGTTGATTTGCTCTGTCCTTATCAGAGAGGTGGAAAGATAGGACTGTTTGGCGGTGCCGGCGTGGGCAAAACCGTGTTGATTCAGGAGTTAATCACCAATATTGCAAATGAGCATGACGGCTATTCCGTATTTACGGGTGTAGGGGAACGTACCAGAGAGGGAAATGACCTCTACAATGAAATGACAGAATCCGGAGTTATCAGCAAAACCGCCATGGTATTTGGTCAGATGAATGAGCCGCCTGGGGCTAGAATGAGAGTTGGTTTGACTGGTCTTACGATGGCAGAGTACTTTAGAGACAAAGGTGGAAAGGATGTGCTTCTTTTCATTGACAATATTTTCCGTTTTACACAGGCTGGATCAGAGGTTTCGGCGTTGCTTGGACGTGTGCCTTCTGCTGTAGGTTATCAGCCAACATTGCAGACAGAGATGGGTGCATTGCAGGAGCGCATCACTTCTACAAAAAATGGTTCTATTACGTCCGTGCAGGCAGTCTATGTGCCTGCTGATGACTTGACAGACCCTGCACCGGCGACCACCTTTGCACATCTGGACGCAACTACTGTTCTTTCACGTTCCATTGTGGAACTTGGTATCTATCCAGCGGTAGACCCGTTGGAGTCTACATCAAGAATTCTTGACCCGCGTATCGTAGGTCAGGAGCACTATGAGGTAGCGCGTGGTGTACAGCAGGTGCTTCAGAAATATAAAGAATTGCAAGATATCATTGCAATTCTGGGTATGGATGAGCTGTCAGAGGAGGATAAGATCACAGTAAATCGTGCAAGAAAGATTCAGCGATTCTTGTCACAGCCGTTTCATGTAGCGGAGCAGTTTACAGGTATACCAGGAAAGTATGTACCGATTACGGAGACCATCAGAGGCTTTAAGGAGATTATGGAAGGAAAACATGATGATATTCCAGAAGGACATTTCCTGAATGCCGGAACAATAGATGACGTAGTGGCAAGAGCGAAGTAGGAGGTGCCGCTATGGCAGAGAAGTTCAAGCTTACAATTGTGACACCAGACCGTGAATTTTTTAACGAAGAGGCGGATATGGTGGAATTCAATACAACAGAGGGCGAGATTGGCGTCTATGCTGGTCATGCGCCGCTCACAGTTATTGTGAAGCCTGGTATTCTTGCGATTACACAGGGCGATACTGTGAGAAATGCGGCGCTTCATGCCGGATTCGTTCAGATACTTCCACAGGAGATCACGATACTTGCAGAGATTATCGAGTGGCCTGGTGAGATTGATGAAGCGCGTGCCAATGCTGCGAAACAGAGAGCGGAGGGACGGCTTACAGAACACAGCAGCAATACGGACATTGCGAGAGCAGAGGCGGCCCTGATGCGTTCTATCGCACGTATCAATGCCGCAAAGTTAAAATAAAAATAGCAAAAAGACCACTCGTGGGAGTTATCTCAGACAGTGGTCTTTTCGATTTAGATATCATTTTTTATTGTTGAGAAAGGGGCAAAAATTATGAAGAATTATGATGTGACAGCTTTGGGAGAACTGTTGATTGACTTTACGGAAAATGGTGTGAGTAACCAAGGTAATTCGTTATTTGAAGCAAATCCTGGCGGTGCGCCTTGCAATGTTCTTTCAATGCTTTCTCGGTTGGGACATAAGACGGCTTTTATTGGAAAAGTAGGAAAAGATTTCTTTGGAGAGCAGTTAAAAGATGCAATTACAGAGGTAGGAATTAATGCAGATAGCCTATATCAAGATGAGGAGATTCACACAACACTTGCTTTGGTTCATACATATCCTGGTGGAGATAGAGATTTCTCGTTTTATCGCAATCCAGGAGCGGATATGATGCTGACAGAGGCAGAGGTTTCACCAGAACAGATACGGGATTCTAAAATATTTCATTTTGGTACACTTTCTATGACACATGAGGGGGTGCGTGCTGCGACAAAGAAAGCGATTGGAATTGCAAAAGAGGCTGGAGCAGTAATTTCTTTTGATCCAAATCTAAGACCACCACTTTGGAAGTCTCTTGAGGATGCAAAGGAGCAGGTAAAATATGGTTTGGAACACTGTGATGTCTTAAAAATATCAGACAATGAAATTCTATGGTTTACTGAAGAGGAGGATTTTGATGCTGGCATTGAAAAGATCCGCCAAGAGTATCAGATTCCGCTCATTTTGCTCTCTATGGGAAAAGAGGGAAGCCGTGCATACTATAAAGATTTGCGTGTTGAGGTAAAACCTTTTTTGCAGGAAAATACAATTGAGACAACTGGTGCAGGTGATACATTTGGCGCTTGCTGCCTGCATTCTGTACTAAAGTATGGACTATACAATTTTGACGAGTCAAAATTAGTGGAAATGCTTACCTTTGCGAATGCCGCGGCATCGATTATTACAACTCGAAAGGGTGCGTTGCGCGTGATGCCGTCTGTTACGGAAATTAAAGAATTGATAAAAAGTAAGGAACTGTAGAAAAAGAAAATATATAATTCCTATTGACATACTAGGAATAAAAGAGTATGATATTCCTATGCCAAAACATACCAAATCAATAGGAATTGAAAGCAGTTTGTATTGTGAGGAGTGCCGCTTTGTGGCTGTGGATGGCGCAATACTCGCGGTAAATTTGATTGGTCGTGAGTATAACACAGAAGGAAAAATGCACGGAGGAGATTATTATGAGCAAGAAAAAATATGTAGACAGAGACTTAAAATTTGAGACATTACAGCTTCATGTAGGACAGGAGTCCCCAGATCCAGTGACGGATGCAAGAGCAGTTCCAATCTATCAGACATCGTCTTTTGTGTTTAGAGATTCCGCTCATGCAGCAGCGCGATTTGCCTTGCAGGACCCGGGAAATATCTATGGTCGACTGACAAATCCGACGGAGGATGTTTTTGAGCAGCGTATGGCAAAGCTTGAGGGCGGTGTGGCAGCACTTGCAACTGCGTCGGGGGCAGCGGCAGTCACCTACACAATTCAAAACCTTGCGCAGAACGGCGGACATATTGTTGCGGCAAAGAACATTTACGGTGGCACATACAATCTTCTTGCACATACGCTTGCTGATTATGGTGTGAAAACAACGTTTGTAGATCCGCTTGACGTCAGCAATTTTGAGAAGGCGATTCAGGATAACACAAAAGCATTGTATATAGAAACCCTTGGCAATCCCAACTCGGAGGTTTCGGATATTGAGGCAGTAGCTAAGATTGCGCATAATCATAATCTTCCGCTGGTTGTGGACAATACATTTGCGACGCCTTATCTTGTACGTCCTATCGAGTATGGAGCTGATATTGTAGTGCACTCTGCGACCAAATTTATCGGTGGACATGGAACTACCATAGGCGGCATTATTATTGATGCAGGAAAATTTGATTGGAAGGCAAGCGGAAAGTTTCCGCAATTTACAGAACCCAATCCAAGCTATCACGGCATTTGTTTTGTGGATGCAGCAGGACCAGCGGCGTTTGTCACTAGAATCCGCGCTATTTTATTGCGTGATATGGGAGCTACTCTTTCGCCATTTCATGCGTTTATCTTTTTACAGGGACTTGAGACGCTCTCTCTGCGCGTAGAGCGCCATGTGGAAAATGCATTGAAAGTGGTCGATTATCTTTCCAAGCATCCGCTGGTGGAAAAAGTAAATCATCCGGCAGTGACAACAGATCCAGAGCAGCAAAGACTTTATAAGAAATATTTTCCAAACGGTGGCGGTTCTATTTTTACATTTGACATTAAAGGCGGCGAACAGAATGCAAGAACATTTATTGACAACTTAGAACTGTTTTCGCTGCTGGCAAATGTGGCAGATGCGAAGTCACTTGTCATTCACCCCTATTCGACAACTCATGCAGAGTTAAATGCGCAGGAGAAGGTAGAGCAAGGCATTAAACCAAATACCATTCGCCTTTCCATTGGAATAGAACACATTGACGATATTATTGAAGACTTGGAGGAAGCCTTCAAAGCGGTAGAAAGTTTGTGATGGGCTACATCAAGATTTGTGCTAGATGGATATTTAGACAAGGCAGAGTCATGCGAATTAATGATTCTTTAAGACTGTAGAAAGGAGTTTTTGTAGCAGTCTTAATGATTTAAAGGCTGCTACAATAGAGTAAAATAATGACAATATATAAAGGATTTACAGAATTAATTGGAAAAACACCTCTGGTAGAAGTTACAAGTATCGAGCAACAGTACGATTTAAGGGCGAAAGTCTTGGTGAAACTTGAATATTGTAATCCTGCGGGCAGCGTGAAGGATAGGGCCGCCTATTATATGATAAAAGAGGCAGAGGAAAAGGGTATTTTAAAGGAGGGTTCTGTTATTATTGAGCCTACCAGTGGAAACACTGGCATTGGGCTGGCTGCGATTGCAGCGACAAAAGGCTATCGCGCAATCTTTACAATGCCAGAGACTATGAGCGTGGAGCGCAGAAATATCCTAAAAGCATACGGCGCGGAAATTGTTCTTACAGAGGGTGCAAAGGGCATGAAGGGCGCTATCGAAAAGGCGGAAGAGCTCGCAAAGGAAATTAAGGGGGCGTTTATTCCAGCGCAGTTTGAGAACCCGGCAAATGCCCAGGCGCACTATGAGACAACAGGCCCAGAAATCTGGGAAGATACAGATGGAACTGTCGATATTTTTGTTGCGAGTGTTGGTACTGGCGGCACAATTACAGGCACTGGAAGATTTCTAAAAGAAAAAAATGCAGCTATAAAAGTTGTGGCTGTGGAGCCGTCAGATTCTCCTGTGTTGTCAGGCGGACAGCCTGGCGCACATAAAATACAGGGCATTGGCGCTGGATTTGTTCCAAATGTACTTGATACAAGCATCTATGATGAAATTGTATCTGTGGAGAACGAGCAGGCATTTGAGGCGTCGAAGAAGCTGACAAAAAAGGAGGGCATTCTCACAGGCATTTCTTCGGGAGCAGCGCTCTTTGCGGCGATTATACTGGCAAAGCGCCCAGAAAATGCAGGCAAAACAATTGTGGTACTTTTGCCGGACAGTGGAGACCGGTATTATTCAACACCGCTATTTACCGACGCGGATAACTAGAGGAAGCAATTTTTCCTATTTTAGTACATTATTGAACAAATGGAGCAATGAATACAGCATCTACTATTACAATAAGGATTTCTATAAAAGTTAGGTCAGTTTGAATAACTGGCTTAACTTTTTTTATGCACAGCCCCGTGCAGAGGAAATATGCCGCTAAGGCGGCGCATGGGGCGCGCGGCGAGTAGGGGAAGAAACATATCGACTCGATTATAGATAAATACAACAAAAATTACATATCTATCTTTAAAATTATTGTAAAAAACAACGAAGTATGTTAGCATTAAAAGAAATAATAGTTATTGAGAAGATGTTGGAACTGTTTAGAAAGGTAGGTTATGTTATGAGAAGAAAAGGAATAAAACTTACACTGCGGCTTGTTCTTGTGGCAGCAGTTCCGTTGATATTGATGTTTATGGCGGCTGTACTAGGCATCAGGTCATCTTGTAATTTCGTTACGGAGGAGATGGTTCAGCATGAATTGACAACGGCACAGTATGCCTTTGAGACAGCGATTGCCAATATTGCGCAGGGGACATATATGTATACCAATGGAAAATTTTATAAAGGCAAGCGCAACATCAGTGACAATACGCAATTTTTTGATAACTTTAGCCATGAAGTTGATCTTCAAGTGACTGTTTTTTATGATAATGTCCGTGTCGCGACCAGTCTTATGGATGAGGATGGAAACCGGATGACAGGGACGGAGGCAGACTCCCAAATTTATGACATGGTAGTCAATCAGGGACAGGATTATTATTCTAACAATGTAATTATTGGAGATAGTACATATTATGCAATGTATTGTCCTCTGTACCAGCACAATTCAGAAGAGATTATAGGTATGACCTTTGTGGGACTTGAAAAAGGCCATATTAATGAGATTAATGCTACAAATTTTATTAGAAATTCCTTGATACTTATGCTAATTTTTGGTGTGGGAATTGTTGCGACCACTATTTCAGTCAGTGTTTTAGTCAAGGAAATCAAGCTGGTTACTGCAAAACTGAACAGACTTGCAGATGGAGAGTTGACTGTGACTGTGGAAAACAAGCTTCTAAGAAGGGGAGATGAGATTGGGGATATTGCAAACAGCGTGGAGAAGCTGGTGCGCAGCCTGTCAGAAATTGTAGTGGAAATTAAGGCAGCCGCAACAGGGCTAGATGAGATTTCACAAGGTTTTTCTGGCTCTTTTGGAAAAATGGCAAACAATATTGGCAGTGTGGACACTGCTGTGGAGGAAATGGCCACTGGTTCTACACAACAGGCACAGGATACTTCTGATGTGGGCAATAAGATTTCTAATATGGGGGATGCTGTTGAGTCAACTGCGCTGAATGCAGAACAGCTTGCTGGCAACACAGATAAAATGCGAGACTACAACAGAAGTGTAGAGGATACGCTTGTAGAGCTGATTCGCATTAGTGATGAGACTAAAGATGCGTTTGATGTGGTTTATGAGCAGACAAATATGACAAATCAGTCGGCACAGGATATTCAGTCGGCGGCGGATATTATTACAGACATTGCAGATCAGACTAATTTGCTCTCTCTAAATGCCAGTATAGAGGCGGCGCGCGCAGGAGAACATGGAAAGGGATTTGCGGTTGTAGCAGACGAAATTCGCAAACTTGCGGAGCAGTCAGCGGAATCTGCAAGTCGAATAACAACGATTATTGCAATGTTGATCACAAATTCCAACACAACTGTTGATACTATGAAGCATGTGACGGAGGCCATGGAAAAACAAGAGGAAGAACTTGGCAGGACGCGAACTGTGTTTGGCAATCTTAATAAGGAGATTGGTGAGGTAAGCGGCGCTGTTGACAATATTAGGGGGGAAATTAGCAAGATTAATGATTTGAAGTCTGATATTCTCAATGCGGTGCAAAATCTGGCGTCCATAGCACAGCAGAACGCGGCAAGCACACAGGAAACTTCTGCTTCCATGCAGGAGCTGAGATATATTGTTTCTGATTGTAGTGGAGAAGTGAACCGAATCATTACAATGTCAAAAGGGCTTTCGCAGAATATTGAGGTGTTTACTTTGGATTAATATAAGGAACTGTAGGAAAGAAAACGCTGCTGTTATGCAGCGCTTTTTTTCGTGTGAAATCGGTTTGTATTTGCAGATGCTCCTATAATTGGAAGTAGCCCAGCCTTTTTTAGTGCGGGACGAAGAGCATTGTACACAGCAGTGGATATGATAACAGAGGCAATTGCGTTGACTGTTGTGGTTACAAAGTTTGGAAGCAAGGTCAATTCTGCAATTGGTTTTCCAAGAATTACCAGTTTGTAACAGTAGCTAAATACTGGGTCAAATATCATATTAAATCCTAGTCCGCAGATTGCGGCAAGGAGAGACCATTTGAATGCAGTTTTGGAATCCTTGCAGGTAGATAGATGCCCCAATTTGTGTGCCACAATTCCTGTGACAAGGCCAATGCATAATTTTAATATAAATGTTTTGGGAGCTGACAGAATATATATTGGGTCGAGCAGATCGCCAATTGTCATTCCAATTGCGCCGCCAATGCCGCCCAAAGGTCCGCCGAGTAACAGAGCACCTAACACGCACACAGCATTTCCCAAATGGATACTGGTGGCATCTGGTGTGCCTGGAATCATAATTTTAATTTGCAAAAAAGTAAAGACAACGTAAGATAGTGCTGCGATTAGACCCGTCAGAGCGATTTTATAGGCTGTTGCATTTTTTAAATTCATAAGTATTCCTCCTCATTTTAAATAAATTTTGATTGATTTGCTTATTTATGCATATGATAATAATAAATGCTACAGTCCAGTATACTGCAAAGTGATATTTTAGAAATAGACAATTTTCACATATTTTAGCAGGACAGTTATAATTATTTGAAATTCTATTGATTTTTAGGGTCAAATAGGATTTAATATAGTATAGAAAGTGTCAAAATTCGATTTTTTTCAGGGAGGTTTATCACAATGGATAATTTTGAAGAAACAAATAATATAGAGACGGCGGTCATTCCAAAGGGAACGGTCATAAATGGAAGTATTTCTATTAGTGGAAGGCTTGATATGTATGGGGTAGTGAATGGCGACATTCACTCGGACAATCGGGTAAATATTGCAGGCAACGTCACAGGAAATATTGATGCACAGGACCTTTTTGCAAAAGATTCTTTTATTGTGGGACGAATTGCATGTGAAAAAGGAGCGGCTGTGCGTGAGAACTCTGTCATTCTCGGAGATATTATGGCGGAGGAGCTGGTGATTGACGGCGCGATTCAGGGTAATATTGATGTTAAAAACGGAATTATAATCGGGAAAAAGGCAATTGTGGACAGTGATATCAAAGCGAAGACAATCCAAGTAAACAACGGAGCTTCCATTAACGGAACTTGTTCTTTGTGCTATGCAGATGTTAATTTGACAGAAATTTTTCCAGAAATAGAGGAACCTGAAGAATTGACAGAAGATACAGGTGCAGAGGAGGAAATGTCAACAGAGGAAATTGCTGAGGAGCTGACTGAAATGCCAGTTCAGCCGACAAAGGTAGCAGAGGATAAACCAAAGGCAGTTGCAAAACCAAGGGCGGTGGCAAAACCAAAAGTAGTTGCAAAACCAAAGGCAATCAAAAAGGTTGATGTGGAATGAATCAAGATTTTTTAGATTGGAACTATTGTAGAGAACAGTTTGTAGAAAATCGGGTCCGAAGAACAGAAGAACTTTTGGATTTTGCCAATATGGTGTTTAGCATGGAGTATAACAGTACTGATTTTGCCATGCTTTTGCCAAAGGCATATTCTAAAGAGCGCTGTCAGATTCCAGTGCACCATATTATTCGAGAACAAAATAGCGTGAAAGCACTGATTGACAGCTATCCGCTGACAATGCGGCTAAATGGTGAGGAGGCATATGCTATAAAAGCCTGCTATGCGGGAACTGTGTGCGTACACCCAAAGTCTCGTAGAAAAGGATATATGATAACGCTTATGAAGCAGGTTGAGGAAGATGCAATTAAGCAGGGTTGTGCACTGATGATTTTGGACGGCGACCGACACAGATATCAGCATTATGGTTTTGAACATGCGGGTATTTGTTATAAATTTCAGATGGAATTGAATAATATTCGGCATTGTTGTGCGCGGGTTTATAAAAACTTTGTGACAACGGGACAATCCTATCAGTTTGAGGAAATATTATCAGAAAGTTCTAAACTTGCTTATTTTTATGCGCTTTATCAGCGCAGGATTGTGACAGCGCGGTCAGAGGAAGACTTTTTGCCAAGTTTGCAAAGCTATGGAGCGGTTGCGTATGCTGTCTTGAAAGAAGAACGGGTGATTGGATATCTTGTTTTGTCTGAGGGACAGAGAAGTGTCTCAGAGTTTGAACTGGAAGATTTGCAAATCCTTCCAGGAGTGATACGAGATTTAATGTCAGAATTTGGCATAGACCAGCTAGATATCAGTGTGGGAATGGATGAGATAGACAAGATAGAGTGGCTAGAAAAAATGTGTGATTACTGCAATGCTTCTATGTCTCATATGATAAAGATTCTGGATTATGAGAGTGTTTTTAGGTTTCTGTTAAAATGGAAACAGCAGTATAGCACACTTGCCACAGGGACATATGTGATAGGCGTTCGGAATGAGCAGGCAGAGACTGTGGAACAATATCAGTTGTCGGTTGCTGTGAACAACATTTGTGTGACTCGCACAGAACAGAAAGCTGATATCGTACTAGAATCAATGGAGCTTGTGAGACTGTTGACGACAAGTTTTTGTTTTGTAGAGCAGCTTAAAGAAGAACAAAACAAATTAAAAAATGCACCCGCAGGCTGGTTTCCATTACCGTTTTACCTGCCAGAAGCGGATACATTTTAAAAGAAATCGAAATACAGTATCTAGTATATCAAATAATAATTAATTGACACTTTGACTTGTCTGATTATCCATCTGCTGCGTTGTCGTCAATCGTCGTAGCCACCGCTACGACTCATTCCTTTGCCTTGCATATGAACAATCATACTGCGTCAATGTATCAGAAATTTATTATTCGGTGTACTAGTCCATATATTTCCACGTATACATGTTTGCGGTTCTACATTTTGGACAGACAACCTTATATTGTTCAAAGATAAACATTTTGATTTGATCGTCAGAAACATTGGTTGTCACAATGCGGCTTTGTCCGCACTTACATAGAAAAAGAATTTTGCGATTTAAGCGCACAGCAAGGCTTTCGCCTCTTAGACTGAGCGCTTTTTCTATGTATTTTAGTTGTTCTTCATTGTGCACGCCACATTCTTCAAGTGCCCATTTGTACTCATCGCGGATAATGTGGAGTGCATCGGAGGGAATAGAAGCATAGTGTTGTTCTAATTTTTGCTCAGTAAACATATGGATACCTCTTTTCTTAAATTATTTTGCGAATAGGAAAATATGTCACAGTTCAGTCTTGCCGAACTGTAACACATCAAGCCATGCAAAA
>DEPD01000134.1:23178-23371 GCA_002358575.1 Lachnospiraceae bacterium UBA3401
CTTCGTGGTGGCTTGATGCATTTCAATCACTACGTTTTCTTACGGATTTTGCAGCAAGTGCAAAATTCTAGGCTAAACTGTAACGAAAATATACCTGTTTTATATCAGTATATCATAGTTTTTTAAAATATGGAACATGCGGAAGATTGTTTTTTAATCCATTTGTAACAGTAGTTACAATTCACATCCACGC
>DEPD01000034.1:0-19288 GCA_002358575.1 Lachnospiraceae bacterium UBA3401
TGGTGCGGGGGTGAAAAGTAAGGAACTGTTATGAACAGTTCCTTAATGAGCAGACTGACAGTTTACAAATAGGAAAAAAAGGTATATAATCGTAGAGGCTTCGCAGAAGAATTTTGGATAAATTACAATTGAATATTATATAATATTAGATAGATGGCAAAGTAACTTGATTGATAAAATCAAGCCAATGTATCTGTGTACAGACCTGTGTAGAGGAAACACGCTCTAAGGTAGCGCATGGGTCGCGTGACGAGTAGGGCAAGTAATCTTCTTTGCTTGATTGCAGACAAGTCGCAGTTACAGGAAAATATGAGGTGAACGATGGAACAGTACGCAATTAAGGGGGGGAATCCTCTGGTTGGTGAAGTTGAAATCGGCGGCGCGAAAAACGCGGCTTTGGGGGTGTTGGCAGCAGCAATAATGACAGATGATATGACAGTGATTGAAAATATACCAGATGTGAGGGATATCAATGTTCTGCTCCAGGCGATGGAAAGCATCGGTGTCATTGTATACCGAACGGACAGACATACTGTGAGGATTAATGCCTCCATGATTTCCGGGCTTGTGATAGAAGACGATTATATTAAAAAGATTCGGGCATCATATTATTTGCTCGGCGCGCTTCTTGGAAAGTACAAACATGCCGAGGTGGCTCTGCCTGGCGGTTGTAATATTGGAAGTCGCAAAATAGACTTGCACATCAAAGGATTTAAGGCGTTAGGAGCAAGTGTAAAGATTGAGCATGGATTGATTATTGCGGATGCACAGCAGTTAAAAGGAGCACATATCTATTTGGATACAGTGTCTGTGGGAGCGACAATTAACATTATGTTGGCAGCAGTGCTGGCGGAGGGAAGGACTGTCATTGAAAATGCTGCAAAGGAACCACATGTTGTAGATGTGGCAAATTTTCTTAATTCTATGGGGGCAAATATCAAGGGTGCAGGAACAGATGTGGTTAAAGTATCTGGCGTGAAAAAACTGCACAGCTCAGAATATTCGATTATACCAGATCAGATAGAGGCGGGGACTTTTATGTTTGCGGCTGCAATTACAAAGGGAGATGTCACCGTCAAAAATGTGATTCCCAAACATTTAGAATCCACGACAGCAAAGTTGATGGAGATGGGGTGTCAGATTGAAGAATCTGATGACGCAGTGCGTGTTGTCGCGTCAAAACGGCTGCAAAATACCCATGTAAAAACATTGCCTTATCCGGGATTTCCAACGGATATGCAACCGCAAATAGCAGTTTCTCTCGCGCTGGCGCGAGGGACGAGTATTGTTACAGAAAGTATATTTGACAATCGTTTTAAATATGTAGATGAGCTGGCAAAGATGGGGTCCAACATTAAAGTCGAGGGAAATACGGCCATTATAGAAGGTGTGGAACACTTTACGAGCGCTAATTTGACTGCGCCCGATCTCCGGGCAGGAGCGGCATTAGTGTTAGCATGTCTGACAGCGGAAGGTTTTAGTGTCGTTGATGATATCAAATATATCGAGCGTGGATATGAGGATTTTGAGGTAAAGCTTCAAAATATCGGTGCGCAGATTGAAAAAGTAGAGTCAGAAAAAGAACTGCAAAAGTTTAAGTTAAAGGTTGGATAGGATTTTATTATTTTCCTATTGACATTGAAAATAAATCAGTATATGATAAAAAAGATATGACAATTCAATATTGTGCGTCACGCAAATGTGAGATGCTCTTATTCAGAGTGGTGGAGGTACAAAGGACCTATGAAGCTACGGCAACCCCGTATTATGGACGGAAGGTGCCAACCTGAGCGATTTACTGCATGTATGGGCTTACCCAATAGCAGTTCGAACAATAAGAGGATTTGATTATCGGGAAACCAGTCACTTCCGCTTATTCAGACGAGTAAGCGGATTTTTTATGCGCACGGACGCGGAAAGGAAATATGCGGCTAAAGCTGCCCGCGTCCGGCGCGAGTATGGAAGATAACTTCCATACTCGATTAAAATAGGAGGAAATATTTATGGAGAAACTTTTATTTACTTCAGAGTCCGTAACAGAAGGACATCCAGACAAAGTTTGCGATGCCATCTCAGATGCCATTCTGGATGCGCTGATGGAGCAGGACCCAATGAGTCGTGTTGCCTGTGAGACTGCAACCTGCACAGGTTTTGTGCTGGTGACAGGAGAGATTACGACCAAAGCGTATGTTGATATCCCAAAGATTGTACGGGATACTGTTAAAGAAATTGGGTATAACAAGTCAGAGTATGGTTTTGACGGAAATACTTGTGCTGTGTTTACTGCGATTGATGAGCAGTCCGGTGATATTGCTATGGGTGTGGATAAGGCGTTTGAGGCGAAAAATAGTATGAGCGATGCCGAGATTGAAGCGATTGGTGCAGGGGATCAGGGTATGATGTTTGGATATGCCACCAACGAGACAGAAGAATATATGCCATATCCAATCTCACTTGCACATAAACTTGCGTTGCAGCTAACTAAGGTGCGTAAAGATGGGACACTTGAGTATTTAAGACCAGATGGAAAGACACAGGTTTCTGTAGAGTATGATGAAAATGGCAAGCCTAAGCGGCTTGAGGCAATTGTCCTCTCCACACAGCATGATGAGGATGTAACACAGGAACAGATTCATGAGGATATTAAAAAACATGTTTTTGACGTTATCTTGCCAAAAGAATTAATCGACGCAGAAACCAAATTTTTTATCAATCCGACAGGCCGTTTTGTAATAGGTGGACCGCATGGTGATGCAGGACTTACAGGGCGCAAGATTATTGTGGATACATACGGTGGATATGCACGTCACGGCGGCGGTGCTTTCTCTGGAAAGGACTGTACAAAGGTGGATAGAAGTGGCGCATATGCAGCGAGATATGTGGCAAAGAACATTGTAGCCGCAGGGCTGGCAGACAAGTGCGAGATCCAACTTTCCTATGCAATTGGTGTTGCACAGCCGACTTCTATCAATGTGGATACTTTTGGCACAGGCAAACTGGGCAGTGAACGGCTAGTGGAAATTGTGCGCGAGCATTTTGACTTGCGTCCGGCAGGCATTATTAAAATGCTTGACCTTAGAAGACCAATCTATAAGCAGACAGCGGCTTATGGACATTTTGGACGCAATGATCTTGATTTACCTTGGGAGAAATTGGACAAGGTTGATGTGCTAAAGAAATACTTATAATTATGGCATAGTCTCAAAAAGAAAACTCAATGTTATTTCCCGATATGGTACAATTGATATTAATTGTTTTACTGTATCGGGATTTTTGCATGTTTTGGAGGGACAGCATAGTAGCCGTTGTGCGGAAAGGCATGATTGATTATAATTCTTAATTTTGCATGAGCGATACATGTAAAGTATTTTGACTTGTTCATCTTTCTACAGTTTATAAAATTACGAAAGGATAAAGTCGCTGCGGGTTTGTACTTTATTTATACACATGGACGCGGAGAGGAACTATGCAACTAAGGCTATCCGACTCCAGCGCGGCGGGTAGAGAAGTACAAAGATGTGGCGGAACGATAAGATTATGAATAAGAGTGCAAAGTATTATGAACTACAGGCACTTGATCTGTGGGATTTTCCTGCGCTCATCAAAAAGGCGAGGGAGATACAAGGAATCACGCTGGAAGGTTTGTGTAAGGATATCTGTTCATCAAGTTTGATGGGGAGAATTGAAAAAGGAGAACGATATGCCAATAAAGAACTTCGCGACCGGATTTTGGCAAGGTTGGGCGTGTGCTCTGACGGTTATGAAAACTTTCTTTTCTATGATGATTATCTGGTGTGGAAACAAAAGCAAGGGATTGTAAACAGCATTGAAAAGTCAGACTTTCGGGCGGCGGAAAAGTTGTTGGAGGCGTATGAGAAAAAGAGTGAAAATGATAAACTTGGCAGGCAGTTCTGTATGGTGATGCGGGCGCAGATTATGCAAAAACGTCATGAGGACAAGACGCAGATTGCGCGTATTTATGAGGAAGCCGTAAAATTGACTGTCTCGGACATTGATAGTGGATTGATAAAGGACTCCTGTCTTTCGGTGCAGGAGCTTGATATGATATTGGAATACGAGCGGTATTGTCATCCAGACAGATTGGCTTCAAGATGTGAAGAGATTCTGGATTATATTAGCAGTGACGTGTTTGATACTTACAGTTATGTAAAAATCTATCCTAAAGTCATTTATTATTTGTATATCAGTACCTCAGATAAAGATAGGGATTGGGCTAGGTTGTTGCGGCTTAGCAGCACGGGAATCGAACAATTGCGCACAACCGGAAGAACGTATTATTTCTGGGAGCTTTTGGAAATTAGAGAAGAGGGACTGACAAAACTTCTGAATACTATGGGAGAGGATGCAGACAGCAGGAAAAGACAAGCCCTTCAAAATGTAATTGATACGGCAAAAGCATGGATGGGAGCGTTTGACTTTGTACATAATATGTGTGGAACACACCGGAAAATGGAAACTTCCTGTTATTTGTATCAGCAGAAAGAGGCTTATTGTATTGGTGATGTTATTCGCAGAAGACGCGAGATGTTAGGGCTCACCAAGAAGGAGCTCTGCAAAGGCATCTGTTCTGAAAAGACCATAGGACGCTTGGAAGCTAAGAAAACGAAACCACAGATTGATATTGTGAGACAGTTATTTGAACGACTAAATTTATCTGGAGAGTATCAAAGATGGCAGATTGTAACAAAAGATATAAAGGCGTTTTCGATTGTTGGAAAGATTATACAATGTGCAAATAACCGTGATTTTAAAAATACGCAGGAGTATTTGAATGAATTGGGGCAGTATGCATCTATGGAAAATCCAATTAACAGACAATATAAGGAGCGGATTGAGGTCAATTTAAAACTTCGACAAGGTTTGATTTCAAAAGAAGAGGCAAGAATCCAGTTAGAGAAAATATTAGCCTATACAATTCCGCCGCAGACCGCGATAAAAGAGGGCGAAAAGTATTTGACGAATGTAGAGATACAATGTCTGTTGGATATTGCCATAAATATGGGAAAATCCCAAATGAATCAGTTTTATGATGCGCTGGTAGAATTGTGTAATCAGTTAGAAAATGATGATGGGATAACAGAACATATTGCAGTGTGGGAGCTCATAATGACAAACGTTGCGAATACATTTGGTGATATGGGGAGGTATGATGAGTCGGATCTGCTTAGTTTACGTGTTATTAAAGAAAGTATCCAATGTTACAGGATGAGTTTGATTGAATTAAATTTGTATTTCAGGATATGGAACCATAATGAACGCATGAAGAAAAATATCCTTGTAGAACAAGGATATAATGAAAAACAATATTTAAGAAAGTGTATTACACTTTGTCAACTAAATAAAAATAAATTTAGAGAAATGATATTAAAAGAAAAACTTGAAAAACTTTGATGAAACTATATAAATCATATTAGATTTTATTGTAGTTATTCATTTTGTATGTGATAAGATGGTCTAAAAAATTCATTTCTCAAAATAGAATTGATAGTAAAGATATATTTTAGATATAAATATCTGTTACAGGATCAGCATCACTCATCGGTGTTACCCCATAATCATCAACCTGTGGAAATCCTTCAAAGAAACCTGCGTTCAAGGTAAATACAAGAGCTGCTAACAACACAACATTCATTAATTTTTTCATAGTGAACCTTCTTTCTAAAAATCTTTATCATTTGTAAAAACATTCCGCTGACTGTTACATCAGCGGAAAAGTTTAGGGAATTGGCTCTTCCTGTTTCGTTTGTGATAGGATGCAATGCATAGCAATATTAATTGAGAAGTAAGAAAGCTTTTTGGGAAAATACAGCTTCCGATAAACCATACAAATTTGAAGATGCATCAACGTCCACTTAGATTAAGAGGTTATTGAAATTTAACATAATACACATAAAGGGAAGTGATGTCAAATATACCAAATCATTATGATACAATATCTACATCAAAATAAGTATGGAAATACCTCATGCATTATGAAACAAAGGAAGAGCTGAATGCTTCGGTATCTCTATTTAAACCCATGCACAGTGAAAAATCAATGCCCAGAGTTGTCCAAAGAATAATATATAATTTAGACAACTCTGGGCATTGATTAGAAGATTAAAAAATGGTACACTAAAAGTTACTAATACGGAATTGACTATAAAAATGTTTCTTAATTTTTATAGTAGGGAAAGCAAATGATGAGAGGAGGGGAGTCGTATTTTGAAAAAATCAAGATATTTCATTTCGACCCAGATGGAGGATTTCGTTTTATACTACAATCTGGTCAATGATACCTTGCTTAAACTTCCAGTAGACAAAAATGAAGGCTGTATCAAATGTTTGGAAAATCCAAATGATCACACTTCTATATATTGGAGCAAACTTTATTCAGATAAATTTATTGTTGATGAAAACTATGATGAGTTAGAAGAAATCCAACGTAGGCATTGGAAGGCGATAAATAGTAGCGACCAATTGGATTTGACTGTTATCTGTACATTTGGCTGCAATAGTGATTGTATTTATTGTTATCAGAGAAATCTTACATATCAATATTTGGAGATGAGCGAGGCAGATTTTGATGGGCTGTGCGCATTTTTAGATAAGGCTCCTCAGCGATATATTCATATCAATTGGTATGGTGGTGAACCACTTCTGGCAAAGGAAAAAATACTGCGTTTCTGTGCAGAGTTGGATAAGGATAAAAAACATACTTACAGCTATTCCGTCTCGACAAATGGTTCTATATATGATGAGAAATTTTTCCGGATGATGGAGCGTTATGGAATGACTAACGTGACAGTTTCGGTTGTCGGTACAGGTAGGATTCACGATCAGTTGCGCCCTTCTGGTGCCTATACTTCAGAGGATATAATGCACAACATTATTCGGATGACACGGTATACAAATGTGATAGTAAATTTGAATCTTTGCAAAAGTAACATTGAACAAATCCAAGAGGTTTTTGAAGCACTTTCAGGATATCGCTACTCTTCGCTTTTCTTTACATTTACGCGTATTGTGAGCTATGACCACAAGCCTTGTGCGGAGATTGTGTTGGATGTGGATACCTATATGAGGCATGTGATTGCGCTGTCAAACTGGGCGTTGGATCATAGATTTCGCATTAGTGATATGAGTTGTTTTCAGAATTTTGGAGTGTTTTGCGGAGCATATGCAAAACATAATTATGTGATTGGTCCAAGGTTATATGTATATCAGTGTGACCGCTTTTACAACCCCAAAGATGCTTTTGCACAGATAGTGAATGCCACTTTGGTATATAATCAATGCAATTCCGTAAGCAGCGAGGAGGAGTATTGCATTGATCCATATCAGGTAGAGGAGTGCAAAAATTGCAAAATTTTGCCATACTGCAATGGCGGATGTGATTATCTTCGGAAAATTGGAAAGGACGCTTGTCCTCCTGAAAAGAATTATTTGGAGGATTATCTGAAATTGTATTATCGCATATTTTATGAAGAACAGTAATTTTGTGATATGAGAATGTGTTCGGAAAAACAGATTAAATAAATCTGTAATAAAAAGTATGCAAAAATGATGCAAATTTGTTTTATGCTAATGATATAATGGTTATAATGGAGTTAGGAAATAACATGTGCAGGTTTCGCATAAAATCGTTCCTTATTGGCAGAAAACAGAGGTGCATATGGAGCAAAATAATAAAAAATCAATGAAATTATCAGGCAAAATAAAATGGATTTGTGCGTTGGCGGTTTTTTCCTTGGCAGCGGCGTTGTTTACAGCAGGCACAATGATTTTGCGCAAGGAGCTGAAAATCAATCCAATTTTTGCCAGAAAATATGAAATTCATGGAGTAGATGTCTCGCATTATCAAGGGACAATTGACTGGGAAACTTTGTCACAGCAGGGACTTGATTTTGCGATAATTAAAGCGACCGAGGGAAGCACACATATTGATGACCGTTTTGATGAGAACTGGCAGGCGGCAGAACAGACACATCTGTATCTGGGTGCCTACCATTTTTTCAGTTTTGACAGTGAAGGGGATAGACAGGCGGCTTCCTATATTGAGACGGTGGGAAGTCTGGAGGGAAAGCTGGCTCCTGTTGTAGATGTGGAGTATTACGGAACGAAGCGAAGCAATCCGCCTGAGCGTGCAGAGGTGATTAAAAAGCTTAAGAACTTGCTGGACGCATTGGAGCAGCATTATCAGATAAAGCCGATTATCTACACAACTTTTACTGTTTATAATGAGTATATTAAGGGCGAATTTGAAGGCTATCCGCTGTGGGTTCGGAGTATTTACTGTCCGCCGGCAGTTTTGTTTGGAAATAAGTGGAGTTTTTGGCAGTATATGGACACTGCTATGTTAGAAGGATATGTGGGAGATCAGAAGTATATTGATGTGAATGTTTTCAACGGAAATCGCGAAGACCTTGAGGAGTTAGTAATACAAAAGACAGAGTGTATGAATGCTGATAATGAAAAAACACAGTAATTTATAATGCAATATAAAGTCCATAACAAAAAGCAGCAAAGAATTGGCTGCTTTTTCTTTTATGCACACGCCGATGCATAGGAAATATGCCATTGCATGGCGCATTGGCGGCGCGGCGAGTAGGGAAGATAGAACTTCCCTACTCGATTTCTGAAATAATTACGTGATATTCAAAACTGGAAGATTGTGTTATACTTTGAATATACTGAAAATATTTTATAGTCTTATGTAAAGGATTTTAAGAGGGAATTGGCGTAGAAAGGAAGGAAAATACATGAAGATAATTTCGACGGTGGTGATGGCGAATGATGAGAAGATGGTGACTTTGACAGTTGCGCTGTCAGAGGGAGAACAGGTTAAAAAGGGTGATGAATTAGAGCTGGCACAGATGGATGGAAGCACCATAACACGAACGGTATTGTGTGTCAATCAGTGGTGCTACAAGGAGATAGAAGACGTGCGGTCATGTACAGATTGCACAGAACAAGATGGAAATCTACCTGTTGTTGGTCCTTGTCGTGTGGAACTAACACTATATGATGTCGATACTCATACTTTGGATTCTGAAGAAAATAGAAGTACACAAGAATTTATACGAATGTTTCAGGAGCACATCTGCATTACTCCTTATCGAGAACTTGAGATGGGCTCACAAAGTATTTATGATAATATTCAAGAAGGTTATACAGTGCCAGAACGTGTGATTTTGTATTTGCAGACAAAGCGTCTTTTTACAATGGCACTTGGAGTCTATGTGCATCCTTTTAAAAAGGATGTAAATTTATTAGGACCTTATATGTATACAGATGGAAAATATTATTGGGATAGGGATACATGGAAATACGTTATAAAATATGGTCTAAAGCTTTCAGAGGATTTTATAGCGCATGTTATGTCAGAAGAAGGGGAGACTTTTTTGCAGTCTGTGTCAGGAGAGGATTCCTGGCAGGAGCGACTGCAGGATTTAAAACAGCAGAAAAATACACTCTGTCTTTTGCCAGATGACGCCGGGGATATTTCACTTGAGGAGTTTTGACAAACAAGGTTTGACAGAATGCGACTGGCGTGTTACGGTATAGAAAATGAATTTTGACAGACAACAGCAATATGGAGGTTAGTTTATGGAGTATAATAAGAAGGAAGGCATCGGCAAAAAGTTTGTGGAAGGAATTTTGTTAAGTTTTGAGATTATGGGACTTTTTATGCTGTTGCAGATTCTGGTCAGTGTTGTTGGCGTTATGGCAGCAGTCGTGGCATGTATTATTCTGGGTGAAGAGGACATTATGCAGGCGCAGTACGCTGCGATGGATATTGTGATGGATGGCAGCTTTATGACAATGCTGACAGTTGTGGCGACGTTTGTATCCCTGATTTTTTCGGTGTCAGCATACTGGATTATCTGGGGTAGAAAAAGAACTGTGCAGGACAAGCAGTATTTTCGGGAGAAGGGGTTGCGGCTGCGCACATTTTCTATGATAGTGATAGGATGCTGCGGTCTGTATTATCTGTCTATCTTGATTGTTGCTGTGATTGCCGTGGTTAATCCACAATTGATGGAAAATTATAATGAAATGATGGAGTCCGCGCTTGGTGGTAGTGAGATACTGGCAGTTATTGCCGCAGTAATTTTGGCACCAATCAATGAAGAATGTATTATGAGGGGGCTAGTCTTGAAAAACTTACAGAAACATTTTTCTGTGCCGGTTGTGATAGTGACACAGGCGATTTTATTTGGAATTTTTCATGCAAACTGGGTACAGGGAATCTATGTACTTCCGATAGGCGCAGCGCTTGGATACGTGGCAGTGAAAACTAGGTCTGTACTCCCAAGTATTTTTATGCATTTATTTTATAATGCGCTCTCATTTGCAGTGGGAATGCTTCCAGAGTTCTGCCAGACAGGTGGCTTTGCCATTGGAACAGTTGTGATAAGTGCAGCGGTAGTACTATATCTGGGAAAGGCGGAGCAGACAGAGATCAGTGACAGATAAGGAGGAGACTATGGCAAATAATAAAGCGGACAAGCGAACTGGTTTATTTGAGAGTGTGCCAATACCAAAAGCGGTTGCGGCGTTGTGTGTTCCCACGATTATTAGTTCGCTGGTGATGGTACTTTACAATTTGGCGGACACCTATTTTGTCGGCATCTTAAATGACCCAGTACAAAATGCAGCAGTGACACTTGCGGGACCAGTACTTCTTGCATTTAATGCGATCAACAATCTGTTTGGCGTGGGCAGTTCGAGTATGATGAGCCGAGCGCTCGGACGCAAGGATTTTGATACGGTACATCGAAGTTCTGCCTTTGGATTCTACTGTGCGCTGGTGTGTGGTGTGGTATTTTCACTGATTTGTACGATTGGAAAGACGCCTCTTTTGGCACTTTTGGGGGCGGATGCAGTAACGGTGCAGGCAACATCAGCGTATATGCAATGGACCGTTACTTTTGGTGCAGTTCCGGCAATCCTAAATGTCGTTCTAGCATACATGGTGCGCGCTGAGGGTGCTGCGTTACATGCGAGTGTCGGAACAATGAGCGGATGTCTTTTAAATATTGTGTTGGATCCAATTTTTATCCTTCCGTGGGGACTAAATATGGGAGCAGCAGGAGCTGGTCTTGCAACTTTTATCTCAAATTGTGTGGCATGTATCTATTTTTTTGTGTTGATCTATATCAGGCGAAATACAACTTGTGTCTGTATTCGACCGGATAAATTTTGTCTGCGCAGGGCGATTGTACTCGGTGTGTGTGGCGTGGGAATCCCAGCTTCTATACAAAATCTATTGAATGTGACAGGAATGACAATACTGAACAATTTTACGTCTGTATTTGGTGCGGATGCAGTGGCGGCGATTGGAATTACACAGAAGATTTATATGGTGCCAATGTATATCTGTATGGGAATTTCTCAGGGAATTATGCCACTTGTGAGTTATAATTATGCAAGTGGCAATCAAAAGCGCATGAAGTCAGCGATAGTATTTGCAGGGGAGATTAGTATAGGATTTATTACAGCGGCGGCAGTATTTTTTTATATTGATGCGGAGGGTGTCGTACATTTTTTTATGGACAATCCGGCGATTATTGCTTATGGAATCCGGTTTTTGCGGGGCTTTTGTCTTGGATTGCCGTTTCTGTGTATGGATTTTCTCGCAGTCGGTGTGTTCCAGGCACTTGGATATGGAAAAAATGCGCTTGTTTTTGCCATAATGAGAAAGATTGTGCTTGAGATACCAGCACTGTATTTGTTAAATTATTTGTTTCCGCTGTATGGACTTGCCTATGCGCAGTTTGTCGCGGAGTTTGTGCTTGCGATAGCAGCTATAGTGCAGCTCTTGCTAATCTTCCGCAGATTGGGTAGAAAACAAGAGTATATTGAAGATGTGTAGCAGGTGGAACAGGGAGGATAAAAAGGATGTTAGAATTAGGAAAAGTGCAGTCGTTAGTGATTGTTAAGGAACTGGAGTTTGGTGTATATCTGGGAGAGGTGTTAAATGCTTCCATGAATGAGAGGGTATTGTTGCCCAAAAAGCAAATTCCACAAGGAAGTAAAATTGGAGATTCCATAGAAGTTTTTCTGTATAAAGATTCCAAAGACAGAATGATTGCGACGACAAACAGACCACTTCTATGTGTTGGGGAAGTGGGGAAACTGCGAGTTTCTCAGGTTACAAACATTGGTGCATTTCTTAGTTGGGGATTAGAGAAGGACGTTTTGCTGCCATACAAAGAACAGACTTGCAAGGTGAAAGAAGGAGATGAAATTCTGGTTGCAATCTATATTGACAAGAGTAGTCGTCTTGCAGCGACAATGAAGGTATATCGCTATTTGCGGCGCGACAGCGACTATCAAAAAGATGATGTTGTGGGTGGGACAGTCTATGAGATTCGGCAGGAGTTCGGGGCTTTTGTCGCAGTGGATGACCAGTTCACTGCACTGATTCCACGCAATGAATTGTACGGGGAAATTAAAGTGGGGGATATTGTGACAGCGCGCGTGTCGGCAGTGAAAGAAGATGGAAAACTTGATTTGAGCGTGCGGGAGAAAGCATATCTCCAAATTGGCAAAGATGCAGAGAAGATAATGAAACTAATAGAAGGTTATGGTGGTAAGTTGCCGTTTACGGATAAGGCAGATCCAGAGTACATTCGACAGGAGACAGGCATGAGCAAGAATGAGTTTAAGCGGGCGGTGGGAAATCTGTTAAAAAGTGGAAAGATTGTGATTGCCTCCGATGCAATTTGCGAGAAGTAGCAGAACGAAAAACAGCCCCGCAGGGCTGTTTCAGGCAGTGTGTATTCCATTACACACTAATGTCAATGTTGGCGCCAACTCCGGGATTGACGGAAAGCTCCATCGCAGAAGCATCGAGCATTTCTGTCATGGAAGCTGTGATAACTTCTGCCTGTTCCATCGATTTTGCCAGCATAGCAGTACCGACGTCGTTGAGCAGATTTGACTGAGCCATACGCATTGAAAGTCCTGGTATATCCATAAGCAACCCTCCATTCCTGCTTATCCAATATAGTATTGCGGAATGCAATACTACGTTATGTATTTCGGTAGAAAAACCAGAAAGCTTAAGATATCAGATTGCCTTTTTCAATAGTAGAAATTCTTTTGTGTATCTTGCATAAGCATGAAAAAAGGATTCTTTTTCAAAAAATATTTCAAAATGCATAAAAAAGTTGCTATTAGCTATAGATTTATTTGTATAAATATATTAAGATAATAACAGAATGCGATAAAAGGGATACGGCACATCAATTATTTTTTGTGGATAATGTATAAGAAGGAGAGTGGCATATGATTTCAAATCAGATTATGCAGAATACCATCGAAGGAATTAAGGCGATTGCAAGAGTGGAGCTTTTTGTAGCAGATATCGATGGTAAATTGGTGGCTTCCACCAAAACGATAGGAAACAGCTTTGAAAATTCAGTCCTTGAATTTGTTAAATCGGCCGCAGACAGCCAGGAGATCCAAGGATGCCAGTTCTTTAAAATTTATGATGATCAGCAGCTTGAATATATCCTGATTGCCAATGATGCGGGGGAGAATGCCTACATGGTAGGAAAGATGGCGGCATTTCAACTGCAGAATCTGATGGTTGCATACAAGGAGCGATTTGATAAGGATAATTTTATCAAGAATTTACTTCTGGATAATCTGTTGCTGGTGGATATCTATAGCCGTTCCAAAAAGCTTCATATACAGACGGATGTAAAGCGCGCAGTCTTGATTGTGGAATCTCAGAATGGAAAAGATGCAAATATTCTGGAAAAGGTGCGGGAGAATTTTGGGCAGAATGGCAGAGATTTTGTGACTGCGGTAGACGAGAACAATGTGATTGTTGTCAAGGAGATTGCTGACAATGAGACGAACCGTGACATTGACAAGTACGCAAGGGCGATTGAGGAAAGTTTAGTGAAAGATGGCATTAAGGACGTGCATATTTCTTATGGGACGAATGTCAAGGAAATCAAGGAGGTCAGCCGCTCTTACAAGGAGGCGAAGATGGCACTTGATGTAGGGAAGATTTTCTTTGCCGAACGGGATATTATTGCATACAGCGAGCTTGGAATTGGACGCCTTATCTATCAATTGCCAATCCCGCTCTGCAAAATGTTTATCAAAGAAATTTTTGGCGGAAAGAGTCCAGATGATTTTGATGATGAGACACTCATAACAATCAATAAATTCTTTGAGAATTCTTTGAACGTGTCCGAGACTTCGCGGCAGCTTTTTATTCATAGGAATACACTTGTCTACCGATTGGACAAGCTACAGAAGAGCACAGGACTCGACTTGCGTATTTTTGAAGACGCGATTACATTTAAGATTGCACTGATGGTGGTGCGGTACATGAAATATATGGAATCTTTTGAGTATTAAGGGATTGAACTAGAGGAGTGGAGTGAGAGATTGAAAACAACAGGAACTAGAAGACGTTCAGGTTCCGGTATTAATGACAAAGCGATTGTGATGGAGCATGTGAGCAAAGCATACACAGTGGGGATACCGGCATTAAACGACGTAAATCTGCATATAAATAAAGGGGAATTTGTATTTATCGTAGGAGACAGCGGTTCAGGAAAATCAACCCTTATCAAACTGCTGCTCCGAGAACTTTTGCCTACATCGGGAAAGATTATTGTAAATGGTACGGATGTGGTGCGGTTAAAGCGGCGTGCAATTCCAAAATTCCGAAGAAGTCTTGGCGTAGTATTTCAAGATTTCCGGCTTTTGAAGGACAGAAATGTCTATGAGAATGTTGCATTTGCACAGCGTATCATACAGATGCCGAACCGAGAGATTAGAAAGAATGTTCCATCAATCCTTTCTACAGTGGGACTTGCAGGTAAGTACAAAGCACGTCCCAAGCAGCTTTCCGGTGGTGAACAACAGAGAGTGGCACTTGCAAGAGCACTTGTCAATAAACCACAGATTTTGCTTGCAGATGAGCCAACAGGAAATTTAGATCCCAAAAATTCGTGGGAGATTATGAGTCTGTTGGAGAAGATAAACAATAATGGAACTACAGTTCTCGTAGTCACACACAATCGTGAGATTGTAAATGCCATGCAGAAACGGGTTATTACAATGAAGAAAGGCATCATTGTCAGTGATGAGGAAAAGGGTGGCTACATCGATGAGGATTAATACATTATTTTATTGTATATGGCAGGGGATACGCAATATCTTTAAAAATAAATGGTTTACATTGGCATCTGTGGCAACGATTTCAGCATGTCTATTTTTGTTTGGCCTATTTTATGCGATTTTAACGAATTTTGAGCATATGGTAAAGAATGCAGAGCAGGGGTTGTGTGTCAGCGCCTTGCTTGAGGAGGGATTGAGCGAGGAGCGCGTGGCAGAAATCCGAGGAATGATTATGCGCAGAACCGAGGTCAGCGATGTACAATATGTGTCTGCGGAGGAAACTTGGGCGCAGTTTGTGGAGGATAATAAGTTGGGAGATGTCAGTTTCTATACGGAAAATCCACTTGAGGACTGTGCACATTTTGATATTTTTCTGAGTGATGTCTCCATGCAGCCGGCTCTGGTCAGTTATTTAGAATCGGTTGAGGGAATTCGGAAAATCAACCAGTCATTTTTGACAGCGCAAGCGCTAACAGGAGTCAATGCGATTATTGGGTATGTGTCACTGGGCATTATCATTATCTTATTTTTGGTATCCATCTTTCTTATTAGCAATACAGTATCCATTGGTATCTCTGTCAGAAAAGAGGAGATTCAGATTATGAAGTATATTGGCGCGACGGATTTTTTTACGAGAGCGCCATTTGTGATTGAGGGTATGGTGATTGGGGTGATTGGTTCTTTTCTGCCACTGATTGCAGTGTACTTTATCTATAATGAAGCGATGATGTATGTGGCAAAGCGCTTTCCATCTTTGTCTCAGCTTTTGGCATTTTTGCCGGTGGAGACAGTGTTCACCAACCTTGTTCCAGTGTGTATCGCGCTGGGTGTTGGTATTGGTTTTATAGGAAGCTTTACTACGGTAAGAAAACATCTGAGTGTATAGGAATTTAGAAAGGGCAGTTTTTAACATGACCAGTCGTATTGTGAAAAAAACAGCATTTTTTATGGCGGTGACAATCTTTGTGACTGCCATATTTATCAACACGCGTTCATTTGTCAGTCAGGCAGACAATGTATCGGATTTGAAAAAGAGTATTGAACAGAAACAGCAGGAAATCAAGAACACACAAAATGAAAAAAAGCAGTTACAGTCAGGAATGACAGATGTCAAGTCAATGATTGAAGCGTTAGAACAGTCCAAGAAAGATTTGGAGTCCTACGTGACACAGCTCGATCAGAATCTTGGTGAAGTACAGACCAGAATTTCGGAGATCAAAACAATGATCACACAGAAAGAGGCAGAAATCACCCAGATCAAGGCGGAGCTTGACGAGGCGATTGTAAAAGAGGAAACGCAGTATCAGAATATGAAGGTACGCATTAAGAACATGTATGAACGCGGGGATAATTTTTATTTTGAAGTGATTCTAAATGCACGCTCTTTTGGTGATATGCTTAACCGTGTGGATTATGTCGAAAAAATAACGGAATCCGATAAACGTATGTTTGAGGAGTTTCGCGCAACAAGACAGTATGTGGAGGTTTGCAAGGCACAACTTGAGTCAGAACAGGAGCTTCTGGAGGAGGCAAAAAAGAATGTCGAGTCGGAGGAGGCATCTTTAAAAACTCTGATTACACAAAAGCAAGCAGATATTAAGGCGTATGAAGATGATATTAATAATCGAGAGCAAATGTTGAGAGAGTACGAGGCTGAGATTGCAGCGCGCGAGGCTGAGATTAAAGAACTTGAAGAGATTTCTAAAGCGCTTCAAAAACAGTTGGAGCAGGAAAATAAAAAGAGGACATATGACGGTGGAATGTTTACGTGGCCCGCGCCATCTTATACACGAATATCAGATGAATATGGTATGCGAATGCATCCCACATTGAAAGTTGAAAAGTTCCACAATGGCCTTGATATGGCGGCACCAGGCGGCTCTCCGATACTTGCAGCATATGATGGTACAGTTGTGGCGGCGGCTTATAGTAGTAGTATGGGAAATTATATTATGCTGTATCATGGTGATAATTTGTATACAATTTATATGCATGCGTCAAAATTGTATGTTTCAAATGGAGCAGAAATCAAAAAAGGGCAGAAAATTGCCGCAGTGGGCACAACGGGGAGATCGACAGGAAACCATTTACACTTTGGTGTGCGGTTAAATGGAAATTATGTAAATCCATGGAACTATCTGAAATAAGGAACGAATAATAGAAAGGCATTGAAATGCAGAATCAAGATTCAAATGGCAGTAATGGGACAAATAATCAAGGAAATTATTCCAACAACAATAATGTGATCAATAGTTCTGGAAATAGAGAAGCAGGGCATCAGAGGAGTACGAAATATTATATTCTTGGCATTGTAACTGGTATGTTAGCTGCCCTTGCAATCACGCTTGGCGTGGCTGGCGCCGTGCAGATCTATCGCGCGGTTTTGCCAGGAAGTCGAGGAAATGCAGCAGGTAGGGCTGAGAGTATCACCAGTGGAAGTGTGGAGCGGAAACTTGGTGTTTTGGAGGATACGATTAAGAAGTATTTCTGGAAAGATGTGGAGGAGGAAAAACTGGAAGATGGACTCTACAAAGGGTTGCTCAGTTCGCTGGAGGACCCTTACAGCGTTTACTATACCAATGAGGAGCTAATTGCATTGCAGCAGCAGACAGAAGGAATTTACTATGGCATTGGTGCATACATTCAGGATGGTGAGACAGGTTATGTCCAAATAAGTGGTGTGATTAAGAATACACCTGCAGAGGAGAGCGGTCTAATGCAGGGGGATTATATCTACAAAGTTAATGACGAGGATATGCAAGGTAAAGATAAATCTTATGTGGTGAGTAAGATTAAGGGGGAAGAACACACGTATGTTACCTTGACCATAATTAGAGACAATGCGCCAGAACCGTTAGAGATTAATGTGGAGCGCCGCAAGATTGAGAGTCCAACTGTTGAGTATGAGATGTTTGAAAATGGAATGGCCTATATACAAATTACAGAGTTTGACTTGGTCACGACTGGGCAGTTTGAGACGGCTTACAATCAGGCAAAGGCGGATGGAATGAAAGGGTTAATAATTGATCTGCGCAGCAATCCTGGAGGTAATCTTTCGACAGTTTGTGAGATTGCCCGTATGATTCTTCCAAAAGGCATGATTGTATACACAGAGGATAAATATGGAGAGCGCGAGGAGTATACTTGCAAGGGGGATAACAAAATTACAGTTCCGTTGGTGGTGCTTACAAATGGTTACAGCGCAAGCGCGTCTGAGATTCTTGCGGGTGCAGTAAAGGACTATAAGATTGGAACGCTTGTGGGAACTACGACATTTGGTAAGGGAATTGTGCAGAAGGTAATTAATTTGTCAGATGGTTCGGCAGTAAAGTTGACAGTGAGTAGTTACTTTACTCCCAATGGTAATAATATTCATGGGATTGGTATCGCACCAGATGTGGAAGTACCATTTGATGTGGAATTGTACAAGAACGGAACAGATAATCAGTTAGAGAAGGCAAAAGAAGTATTGGCTGAGATGATGTAGTAGACAAACATTATATTTTCATGTATATAAAATTTAAGGGATAAAGAGGCATGAGAAAAATTAGTTTATTTATTGCGATGAGCCTTGACGGATATATTGCAGATAGTAAGGGCGGTGTTGATTGGTTAAAAGGGCAAGGTAATGATAACGACAATATTGATACCTATTCTGAATTTGTAAAGAACATTGATACGATTCTGATGGGATGGAATACCTATCATCAAGTTGTGACTGAGCTTTCTCCTCAAGAGTGGGTATATAATGATTTTACAACATATGTTATTACACATAGAAATCATACTTCCTCTGAAAAAATTTGCTTTGTAAATATCAATCCTGTTGACTTGGTAAAAAGCCTAAAAGAAAAAAATGGAAAGGATATTTGGATATGTGGTGGTGCCAATATTGTCCAACAGTTGGTTAATGAGGATTTGATAGATTGCTATTATATTACTATTATTCCAATACTTTTAGGGTCTGGTATCCGACTTTTTGAAAATGTAAATTATAAGATTGAGTTAAAATTGCATAAAACACAATCTTATAATGGTATGACAGATTTAATCTATACGCGGAGATAACTTTTAATTTGTAGAATTGTTACGGAATTGCGTTAAGGAATTGTAGGAAAATAAGTGATGCAGATTG
>DEPD01000034.1:19605-46910 GCA_002358575.1 Lachnospiraceae bacterium UBA3401
AATAAGTGATGCAGATTGCATGATATTAAAAAAGGGTAGCATAAAGCTACCCTTTTCGCTTGTCTGAATATCTTTTAATAGAAATTAGCGTGGTTGTTTTCTAACAGTATCAATATTCAATGTGCAGAATACAGGTTCGCTATTGTTGGTATAATACCAGATTATATTTCCGTTGTCTACAATTGGCTTGCAGTCTGACAGCGGACCTTCAAAACTGTATATACCTGAAATGGGTTCGCCAGATCCATTAAGCAGAATGCTCTGTTGTATTGTTGTCGATTTTGGCTTATTATCCTCTATCGTTGTTCTTACTTCTGACCACATCAGCATCATCTCATTGTTATTTATTTTGATGAGATGAGGAGTAAGAACATTTGCTTCCGGTGTTTTTTGTGGGTTGCCTTGTACATCTGTATATTCAATATACTTGTGGTTTGTGATCCAGTGTACTGAATTTCCATTTGCCGAGAAATCATCTTTTTTGGTACTCGTTACAAAGATATTTCGTATCCCTCCAGATGAATATGTCTCTGGATTTTGTTCTACCGAATTTCCGGCTGTTAGGTATGTTGTGTCAGATGCTTCAAAGCCTCCGACTGATACACCTGTGTAAGGGTTACCGCTTTTTCCCTGTATTTGTAATACACTGATACGATTGCATCCGCCATTAAGTATACTTTGGACTCCCGCTTTTTTGTTATATCTTGCAAGAGCAATGGATCGTGGATAGGCATCGCCGTGGTCAAGAGCCAGTAAATCAGAATCATCCAATAAAAGAAACTGATTGAAGGAATGGCTTACATATGCAGTTTGAGAAATTCCCACAATTTGTTCTAAAACCTCCATCTTTGGAATGCTTACACTAAATGCTGCACTTGCTTGATGTCTGTTGCCATCATATGTTTTGTACATTTGGTGGCAGGTACGAATATATAATGTATCATTATATTCCACCATGCGAAGGCTGCCATTCTTAAATGGAGAATATGTATTTGCGCCAAAAATTCTGGCAGCACCTTGGCGATTCCAGTCCTTATCATATTTTACAATTCGTATTACTTCTACATTATTGTCTTCTTCAGGATTTTCTTGCCCAAATGCAAGATAGTAATAGTCTTTACCTGCATAAAAACCACCAAATTTTGGTAATTCCATTTTAATTCTTTTCGGTATTGATAGTTTGAAATCAGACGAGTAAGTTTCAACACATACTTCATTCTTGCCTACGTATTCTACGCGTGTCAAGAGACCTTCATCATTTTTAAATAAATAAGAATGTACAATACTTCCTGAAAATGAATAGTTACCTTGCTGCATATTTTTTGACACAGCGGATGATAAAACGTTGGAATCTTCTTTTGGTGCATCAACACTTAACGTTTTTGTCACATCACCTGTGAAGTCACAGCGACCTTCTATTGTGACCGGAATCTTTTTGCTTTTTATTTCGCCATATTGGGTAATTACATAATCAGCATATTCCTGCAATGTTTTTTTGTTATAGGTTAATGCGATGCTGTTTGGTGCACCATTTTGTCCTTTGATTAATTTTACTGTAGCCTTTTTAATATGTTGTGGCTTAATTGTAAATGGGATAATTGTGCTTCCAGCACAGTTATTGCCAATTCCTCTGATTGTAATTAAGGCTGTTCCTGAATGAATATTATTAGAATAAGCAACTGTATAGTCTTTGTTTAAGGCCAGCTTTTTGTTGCGCATTGTTCTTATTGTTACAGTAGGTTTTTGTGCTTTTCCGTTATAAGTTTTGGGGGATATGTTAGCTATTGTCACATGCTGAGAGCTACTTTCTACGGCTACATTTTTGTTGATATCTATTTTGTCAATTTTAAATGTGCCTACAAATTTACCCTTATATTTACCCTTTCCCGTAATGCTCATTACGGCTGTTCCAACATTTGTATTATTTTGATACTGTACTTTATAGTCTTTGTTATTTCTCAGTTCAGTATTTCCTATTGTAAGTTTAACATTCCGTGAAACGGCTTTTCCAGTATATGTTGTATCCCCAGTAATCTCCAATTTGGCTGAATTAATATAGTATTCTTTATCGACATCATATACAGTGAGTTTTACAGTGACCGATCCTGTATAGTTTGTATTTTCCTTTGCTGTTAGCTCTAGCTTTGCTTTCTTAGGAACTTCTGGGTTAATATAATTAGCAAGAAATCCACTATTGTTTAATCTTGTAGTTCCATCATAAATGATGATTGTTGGATTGCCACCATTAGTGAGTTTACTGCCTGTGATAACCTTTAATTTCTTTATACTTTTGGGAGTGATTGTAAAGCTCCTTTGTACGCTTCCTTTGTATGCTCCTTTTCCTGTAATCGTTACAGAAGCTTGCGTTGTATCTGTACTAGCATTGACATTATTTTGGTACTTGAGGGTATAATCTTTATCTTTTTTTAGTGTTACTCGGTTTGTACCATTAAATGCTGTAACTTTTATAGCAGGTTCATAAGCCTTGCCATTATAAACCCTTGATTTGATATTGTTTATTTTTACATCTGTTGTTGAAGCTTCTAAGTCTATTGCTTCGCTTGAAACTTCCCGTGAATTGTCTATGCTAAAATTCATTGCCTCTTCTTCAATCCACTTCGCATACAACACAATATCTTCCGTGATAATATCAGTTTCAAAGTTCCATGCATTAATACATTCTGCTTCACGATACCATTCTGCAAATGTATATCCATCGGCTGTCGGTGCATCGGGTGCTGCAAATGTTTCACCGTTATTTACAGTTACAGGATCGATTTGCGCACCAATTCCCTGCATATTGAAAGTAACAAGACAAGTGTTTGCTGCGTCGGTGGTTTCAGTTTCTGCTTCGCCTTCTGTCCATTTTGCATATAGAATTGTATCTGATAATACCGTGTCTATTGCAAAGTCCCACGCATTGGTGCACTCGGGTTCTTTAAACCAACCTTCAAATTGATATCCATCGGCCGTTGGTGCTTCCGGTGCTGTCAAAAGTTCACCAGTTTTTACAGTCAAGGATTCGATTGGTGTTCCATGCTCTTGCAGCTCAAAACTTACAGTATAGACTGCTGCGGAAGGATCTTCTGTCCATTTTGCATAGAGTGTGATATCTGCGGTTACAGTTTCCTTTTCAAAATCCCATATATTTTCGCATTCCGTTTCTTTGAACCAGCCTTCAAACAAATACCCTTCTTTGACGGGGACTTCGGGCAATTCTATTTTTTCACTTTCCAGAATAGACTGCGCAGGCACAATTGTGCCACCATTCGATTCAAAGGTTATATTGTATCGCAGAGGTGCATCTTCAATTACAGTGTATATAAACTCAGCAATATCACTGTCTGTATAGCCTTCTTTTACAGCAATTGCTCTCACTGTGATATCCTCTTCGATAGAGATTGGTTCAGTATATAAAATACTGTCAGTAGAAGGAGTTGTGCCATCAAGGGTATAGTAGATTGTAGCGTCTTCCTTACTTGTCAGAATCAGCGTGGATTCTTTTGCAACGGCTTCTCCAGAAGAAATGCTTGCTTCTGGGGCTGTCAGGATTTCTTCTTCCTCTGTAATAGAGAAGAAATGAACAGTATAACTTATGTAAGGTTTTTTATTTTTGCTAATTTCTACTTGGAAGGAATCTTCGTCCTCATAAGCAGTAATATCAGATGTTTCTGGTCGGAAAATAATACTGCTTTTTTGTGCGGAATTGTCACTGTGTACATAAAAGTCACCATCTGCCGAATCCTTTGAGAAGTTCCATTTTTTTCCATCAGATTTTCTTGTCAGTGTCACGCCAATCTCGGAAGCTTTCAAAGTTTCATTTGTAGATATTGACCAAGGATAATCGTTGCCAAAATACTCGATAGGCATATTCTGGGCAGGCCATGCAATACCAAATATGCTTTCGTTCTCACCAGAATGGTCTGTTGCATACATTGCACTATAAATGCCTTTGCTTCCTGATATCGCGCCGAAACCAACTTGTTCCATAGACGGATTCAGAATTCTACTACGGTTTTCGAGCTGTGATATATTTTCACTGTCTTTATCTGCCATCCATGAATCAATTAGTGTTTCATTTAAGGTCCTTTTCTGATTGCCGTCAAATGCAATATTAGAATTAGAAGCACCTTCGGAGCCTTGCTGGAATAATTTTTCTGACATGTCATCAGGTTTTGATGGTTCATGGCTTAAATCGTTATTGACATAGTTTACGAGTGCCGCTGATTGACTCAAATCATTGTAATCTTCATTTAAAGATATATCATGCGGCAGACCTGCAATAAAACGAATTTGACGAATCATAGCTGCAGCGGAATCCAGTGTTTCAGAGGACAAGGAACCAACTTTATATGGCGCTGTGATAGAAGGTTCTTCCTTATAAGTAATTTTATCTGTCTTCACAGCATTTTCTTGTTCCAGAAACTTCAAGATTTCATCTGTGGTATGATAAGATACTTGAAGCTTGGTATCCTGTTGCTTGGAGTCGGTTGTTTCCTCAGTTGTGATTTCTGTCACTTCTTCTGTTTCAGTTTCAAGCGCAGTCGTTCCTTCTGTTTCGCCTTCAAGCGTGGTTGTTTCTTCGGTTGCGGATTCTGTTGTCTTCTCTGTTTCAACTTCAGTTGCTTCGTCAGTTATAGTTTCTGTTACCTTTTCTGTCTCGTTTTCTGTTGTTGCTTCGGTTACGGAGTTTGTTGCCTCTTCTGTTTCAATCTCTGTTGCTTCGGTAGGATTAAGGGTTATCGACTCCTCCATTTCAGATTCTGTTTTGTCTGTTGTATTGCGGACAGACTCTTGCTCTGTTTCATTCTCTTTCGTTGTTTCTTGTTGTGTAGTTGTACTTTCCTGCTCGACAGAAGTTTCTTCTGACACATTTGTAGTTTCGGTCAGGACTTCAGCCGCAGCCGCAGGAAGATCCATGGTTGTAAATACCATAGCGATAGATAATATCATACAAAACAATTTCTTTCTCTTCATAAAAATACCTCTACTTTAATTGAAAGCTGCTTAAAAAATGGTTTCTGTTAGATGAGAACGGTGAACAAGCAGCAGTTCATAGTTCTGCGTCAAAATCACACCCTTTCGAGAAAAATTTTCTGTGCAAAGTATAAAATACTTGCATTCTTGCAGCAGTATGCAAGTTAGTTCTGTTGATATAGAATCAATTCACACGCTTGCAATAAAAATGCACATTTTGCACAGGCAAATTATATTCATTATACTATATAATTCCAGTAATTGCCAGTGTTTTATTATCTGAATTTTTTGCATTCTTATTACGAATCAAATGTAATTTTTCAAATAGATCTATCTCTAAATCTTCAAAGTTTACACAGACCAATTTTTCGATTTCTTTTAATTTCCTAATGTTATTTATGCGAATTTTTCCTTTAATGCTATCTATATTTTACAATGGTTTCAAACTTTAGGAACTATTCACAAATATCCTGTGTAAGCTGTACATGTTATTTCTGAACAGTTCCTTAGTGTCCCTCTATATTATCTCTAAACGGAGCTGATGTATTGATATAAAAGATATAATTCCCATCATCTGTTTGATTCACATAGCAATCCCAATCATTGAATGTATAGTATTTTGACATACAAGTTTCGATTTCAGTTTCTTGCATTTCTGTTGAAAATGCAATAGAAGATAGGCAATCAACATGGTTGCTGGTTCCTGAAGTATTTCCGGTTTCCGAATAAACACTTATAATCTCAAGATCAGAAATTTCATTTTCTAAATTGCGCTGTAATGTATTAGTCTGTTTTTGCGTTGCAAGATGATTGATACACATGCCAAAATATTCATATATTATAAATATTGTGATCAGCATTGTTGGCAAAAGTATAACCACAATGCCCAATCTTTGCAGCCATTTCATAAATAGATTCTCCTAAAAGTATTCGTTCATTAAATAGATTCATTATTTGCCACGTCTTTTCAGCTATTTGTAAATTTATTCAGCGATAATTTCATATAATCGCATTGATTCAAGCTCCACTGTGGATTCTATCACAATTTCTTTTCGCAATATATTTTCTTCCGTTTCAACTGTTCCATAAATTACACCATCATTTCCCAAAAACTCTATTACTTCCTGGTCAATAATAAAGTCTAAATTTAAAGATTTTTTCTTATGGAACGGAATAATGATTGCTTCTGAATAAATCTGTGGATTTACAAATTTAATGTCTCCCTTGTCAAAGTTTACAGTAACTGCGGTATTTCCTATCAATAATTTCGTATATCCTGTTTCCTGTGCTTTCCAATCAAATGCTATTTCCACAGGCGTGCCTTTCAACACAGTTTTAAATGTTTTTTCGCCCTTTCCCAACTTTTCGCAAAGTTGTCTGTATGTTAAAAATTCTTTGGGAAGATGAAAACGTAATTTATATCTGTTATCAGTTTTAAATAATGACAATTCCATTGGAATAGACATTAATCCTCTGTAGTTTCCGCGGTCATTTGCCAGTCGAAGCCATGCAACACTGATAATTCTGTCCATCACTCCTGCATAAGTCTGTGCTGCATAAGCCAAACTTGTACTGTATGCACATAATATTTCTGATTGCGGAGTAAAATGGTAACCATTAAAGCTGCCGATAAGATAATATCCATCAGCAGACCAAAATACCCACTTTTTTTCTCCTGCAATATTGTCAACAGATAATTCAAATAGGTCGGGGCATTCATTCATTTTTTCTGCGGAAAATCTCTGTGTTTCTTCCCAATGGATGAAATCGATAGAACGGAAAATTGCAAATTCGTATTTGTCTAGGTAAAGCACCATGATATATGCAGCACTTTCTTTGTGATAAAATATTTTTGGATCGCGGTTTCCACCTACTATATGTGGGAGAATTGTTCCATCTATAGGTTGTAAAGTTTCTCCTCTGTCGGTCGATATTGCCAAGCGCTGTGTATGCTGATTGCCAGCATCAATAGACCATTGATTGCACCCGCCCGCAGCAGTATAAAAAAACAGTAATGTATTTTTGCCAAATCCTGCAACATTATCCTTATCCTGCCAACCACAACCAGAGTAGATTGTCCCATACTGGTCAGGTTCCATTGCCATAGGTTTATGTTCCCATTTTATTAAATCTTTACTTACAGCGTGCCCCCAGTGCATATTTCCCCAAATAACACCATATGGATTCCATTGGTAATAAAGATGATAAACACCGTCTGCATAAACAAGGCCATTCGGGTCATTGTGCCAACCGATTTTTGGTGCAAAATGTATTTGTGGGCGGAAAGGATACACATTTTGCACTTCTTCTTTGTAACAGAAAATATTGTATAGCATATCGTCTGGTACATTTCCTGTTACCTCTATATTCTGACCCAGATACTTGCTTACGTCCATTGATGTATAAAAATCACTGTTGGTTCCTCCTAATAGAATATCAATCTCTTGAAATTTAGTGCTATTAAGGTAAAAATGAAGTTTTACCTCTGGATTTTTTTTGTTTATTGGCAACCATAAATATGGATCTGAAATATGTAATATCATTCTCTTTTCTCCCATAATTATTTGAGATTTTTGCAACTCATATTTTAGCATAAGGGCATACATAATTCAACGAAATGTTCATGAAAACAATGTATTGAATATGAAGTTGGTTACGTTTCATACCCGCACCATGCACTTGCTGCATGGTGTCGGAGCCAGCGCCAAAATGCCTGATTTGTGGCATTTTGTGTGCATTAATTGTTGCCAATTCACACTAAATCATCATAAATCAATACAAAATCTGACGTGGGTGTGAATTGTAACTGAAGTTGAAAAATCGGTTGATTCTGTTTTGGCAAATGTTTTATAATAAAAACATTACCAACAAAAATTTGAGATTTTATAACAGAAAAAAATAAGTGACTTATTGTAGAAAGGACTTTATTGTATGAAAGTGTTAGAATTAAATGGAAACTGGGAATTGAAAAACGAGGCAGGGGAGCTGCTTTGCCCAGTGAAGGTACCAGGAACTGTTATTTCGGGGCTTTATGTGTCGGGAAAGATCGCACACCCATATTATAGGGAAAATGAGTATGCAGTACGTGAACTGTTTTGGAAGGACTATCAGTTTGTGCGCAGTTTTTTGGTGAGTGAGGAACTGTATGCGCAAGAAGAACTGATTTTGGTCTGTGAGGGACTCGACACATTGACACAAATTATTATTAATGGAAAAAGAATTGCATCTACAGACAATATGCATCGTACATACCGATTTCCTATCAAAGAGTATGTGCATGTGGGTGAGAATGAGATTTGTATTGTATTTGATTCGGTACTCCAATTTATGGAACATTATAAGTATAAGGAAAACAAAAGCATTTTATATCAGCCATGTGGTGCGATAAAAGGAAATCAGTTGGTACGCAAGGCGCATTCTATGTTTGGCTGGGACTGGGGTCCACAGCTTGTAGACGCGGGAATTTGGCGTGACATTTATATAGAAGGAAATAGTGCTGTGAGAATTGAAGATGTGCGCATCAGACAATATCATGAGGAGAATGGAAGTGTTCGTATCCGTGCAATGATAACGTTGTCTGGCATGATGCAATCTGGACAAAATCAAGCATTAGATGAAAAGATTACGATGACACTTGCAGAAAAAAATGAGAGTGATGTTGAATCAGTTATAAAAGTTATGGCAAAGTGTGTTGAAAAAGCAGGATTGAATCCTGTTTATGAGGCGGAGCTTACTGTGCAGAATCCAAAACTTTGGTGGCCAAATGGTTATGGTCAGCAGCCATTGTATCAATTGATTGTTTCTGTTGATTGGAATGGTGAAAGTGTGCAGTGTGTGAAAAAAACAATTGGCTTGCGCACATTGACTATAAGTCAGGAGGCAGATGAGTGGGGAAATGAGTTTGCTTTTATGATAAATGGGGTGAAGATTTTTGCAAAAGGTGGGAATTACATACCAGAAGATGCGGTTTATCCATGGATTCAGAAAGCACAAACTGACTATTTGCTAAAGTGTTGTGTCCGTGCCAATTTTAACTGTGTCCGCGTATGGGGTGGCGGATATTATCCGTCTGATACTTTTTATGATTTGTGTGATAAATATGGCTTGATTGTGTGGCAGGATTTGATGTACGCCTGCAATGTATATGATGTGACAGATGATTTTACAGTCACAGTTAGACAGGAGACACTTGACAATGTGCGGCGGATTCGACATCATGCGTCACTGGGATTATGGTGTGGCAACAATGAAATTGAGTCTGCATGGCATCATTGGGGAGATTTTCAGAAGGAATCTGTGTATCTGCGCGCGGATTATATTAAATTATTTGAGGATATTTTACCAAAAGCAGTGCGTGAGGCAGATGATATGACCTTTTATTGGCCGTCGTCACCGTCGTCGGGAGGGTGTTTTGATGAGCCGGATTCTGACAGGCGCGGCGATGTGCACTACTGGGATGTGTGGCATGGACAAAAACCGTTCAATGATTACCAGAAGTATTTTTTCCGATTCTGTTCAGAGTTTGGGTTTCAGTCGTTTCCCTGCCTGAAAACGGTAGCCTCTTTCACAGAGGAAAAGGACAGAAATATTTTCTCAAAAGTGATGGAAAGTCATCAGAAAAATGCTTCTGCCAATGGAAAAATGCTTTATTATCTCTCTGAAAATTTTAGATATCCAAAAGATTTTCAGAGTCTGCTCTATGTGACACAGGTATTGCAAGGTATGGCAATTAAGAGTGGTGTGGATCATTGGCGGCGCAACAGAGGACGCTGTATGGGAACACTTTATTGGCAGATTAATGACAACTGGCCGGTGGCTTCGTGGGCAAGCATTGACTATTATGGTCGATGGAAGGCGCTGCATTATATGGCCGCAAAGTTTTATGCGCCAGTCGCAATCAGTATTCAGAAAACGGAAGATTTTATTTGTGTTTATCTCGAGAATGAGACATTCGCGGAACAAAACTGTAACGTGTCGCTGCGTATACGGGACACAACATTTCATATGATAGAGGAGTGGAAAACAGAGGCACAGGCAAAGGCTTTGAATGCATGTGCGTTGTTAAAATGTGAAATGGACACAATTTTCTTAAATAAAGAAGCTGAGAATAACTGTGCTGACGATAAGAAAGCTATAGATAAATACAATCTATTTTTGGAGGCGCAAGTTACACTTGCAGATGGAACCGTTTTGACGGACGTTGAAACCTTTGTGCCATATAAGCATATGGAACTGCCCAAACCGCATTTTACGACAGAGGTGAAAGAGACAGAAGATAGCTATGAGATTACAGTGCAGAGTGATGTGTTTGCACCATTTGTTGAGATGGATTTTGCAGATGCAGACGTTATTTTCAGCGATAATTTCTTTACGATTTCCAATGAAAGACCAGTGAAAATCAAACTGGAAAAAAGCGATATCCTGCGCGGAAGTTTTCAAGATGCGGCAGATTTGAAAGCACGGCTGACGTTTGTGAGTGTGGCGCAGACGTATTGATTTTATTTATGGAAAAGAGATTTAGAATGAAAATATATGCAAAGGTAAGAAAAAACGGAGAATATCACTCACAGAACATCTCACACGCTGTTTTTGGTTTTCGAGAGATGGGAGCGGAGATTGTAAAATACGAGGCGATTGACGCGATCTATGACGCCGTGACAGCAGAGGATATTGTGCTGGATTATATTGATCAGGTACAAACAATTCTTGAAAAATTTGATGTGAAGCCGTTTTGTGAGGACTATCCAATACAATTAACACCTTTTATGGGGAGAAATATTTGGACAGATTATATTGATTCAATCAATGCAAATCCTGAAAAGTGGGGTGTATTTGTAAAGCCGGTTCGAGACAAGGTTTTTACTGGAACTGTCATAAACGGACCGCAGGATTTAATAGGTTGTGGCAGTTGTTATGAGAACTATGAGGTGCTCTGTACAGAGGCATTGGACATTAAAAGAGAATGGCGCGGGTTTATGCTTTATGATGAGTTGGTGGATATAAGACCATATAAAGGTGATTATCATTATTGTTACGATCCGAAAGTAATCGACTGCGTGGTGGCGGCATTTCGGACCATTCCAAACCGCCCAATGGGGTGCAGCATTGATTTTGCAGCGATTGTAAAAGATGGGAAGGAGCAGACTATTTTTTTGGAAATGAATGATGGTTATGCGCTGGGCAATTATGGACTTTACGCGCTGCATTATGCGAAATTGATCTCTGCGCGGTGGGCACAGCTTTTGAATAGAGAAGATGCATTTGATTTTAGATCAATATAGGTGATATATTATGGTAAATACAATTGTGTTTCCCTCAAGCTTTTTTGATATCCGTAAGGTTGATGAGGATTTGCAGGAAGAGTATGACGCAGTAATGGAAACTGGTCTGTTTGATGTGGTAATATTTGGGTATGAAAAATGGTTTGATGAGGGAAAGTTGGTACTGGCTAATGTGCCGTCAGAAGAAGTGGGGGCTGTCTATCGTGGGTGGATGATGAAGCCAGAACAGTATGGAGAATTTTACAGTCAGTTGCGGGAGCGTGGTATTTGTCTGGCGACACATCCAGAGGCGTATACAGCGATGCATGTCTTTCCAAATGTATATAAGTTTGTGGAGGAGGATACTGCCAAAATGCGGATTTTTCCATTGCATGAGGAGATTAACATTGCAGAAGTGAAAAAAGATTTTTTTAGGTTTATGGTAAAAGACTATGTGAAGTCCGTCAAGGGAACAGAATTTCCGCGATATTTTGACCATTCTATTGAGCAGGAGGCGTTTAATCAATGGATGGAAGTATTTTATCAATATCGTGGAAATCTGCTTACAGGAGGAATCTGCATTAAGGAATTTCTGGATTTGAAACAATATGGCGACAAAACAAATGAGTACAGAGTGTTTTACATCAACCATGAAATTGCTACTGTATCGCGAAATTCTGGGCAGATTCCAACTGCCGTCACACCGCCCAAGGAACTTGTTGAAAAATATTGCAATCTGCCAAGTGTGTTTTACACTGTGGATTTTGCGGAGCTGGATAATGGCGCTTGGCGGATTATAGAGGCGGGAGACGGCAGTGTGTCTGGGCTTTCGGAAGGGCAGGATTACAAGGCATTTTTTTGGGCGCTCTACCAGTGCTTGTTATAGATAATGATAGTTGTCTTTCTTTTTAATAAAAAAGTAGATGGTGATAACAAGCGCAAGCAGTTCCGCGACTACGATTGCAAGCCAGATGCCGTCAATACCCAACAAGCGCGGGAGAATCAACACGGCTGCAACCTGAAACAGCAATGTTCGCAAAAAAGAAATTGCGGCGGAGACCACACCATTTCCAAGTGCTGTAAAGAAGGCGGAGCCAAAAATATTATGGCCCATAAACAAAAATGACAGTGAATATAAAGCCAATGCCCGCGTAGTTAGTCCCGTCAAATCAATATCATAGCCAACAAAAATCTTTGCAAGTGACTGTGCAGTTAAGATTGCCAATGCTGTCAAAATAACATTCCAAAGTGTGATTAGGAATAGACTTTTTCGGAATAAGCCTTTTAACTCTGTGTGATTTCCAGCACCATAGTGATAGCCAATAATAGGCGCACTGCCAATGGAGTAACCAATAAAAATTGCAGCAAAGATAAAGCTTACATACATGATAATACCATATGCGGCGACTCCGTCTTCACCAATGTAGTGCATCAGTTGGAAATTATATAAAATATTGACAAGTGACATGGAAATATTGGTCATTAGTTCAGAAGAGCCATTAATACAAGTTTTGCCTAAAATGTGCGCGTTTAGTTTGGTTTTTACTAAGTGCAGTTTACTTGTGTTTGGTCTTAAAAAGTACATTAACGGCACAACGCCTCCAATTAATTGGCTTGCTGCAGTGGCTGCTGCTGCGCCGACAATACCCCAGCGAAAAACAGCGACAAAAATAAAGTCGAGAAGCATATTAGCGACGCCAGCGGCAACAGTAACAGCAAGGCCAAGTTGTGGGCGCTCCGCTGTGATTAGAAAGCTCTGAAATACATTTTGCAACATAAATGCTGTCAGTGTGCACAGGATAATACGCCCATACACAACACAGTTGTCAAGCATCTCGCCAGAAGCGCCAAAAGCGACGGCAATTGGACGCAGGAAAAGGAGTCCGACCAGCGTCAACACAATACCGCTTCCAATGACAATATATACCATCATAGAAAAATATTGGTTTGCCTTGTCTGGCTTTCCCTCACCGAGAGCCTGTGAGACAACAGCACTGCCGCCTGTGCCAAACATAAATCCAACAGTGCCCATAATCATTAAAAATGGCATGATTAGATTGACGGCGGCAAAGGGTGTCTTTCCCACATAATTGGATACAAACAGACCATCGATCACACCATAGATAGAGGTAAAAATCATCATAATAATGGATGGGAAAACAAACCGCAGTAATCGTGGTGTTGTGAAATGATCTGACAATTGAATTTTCATTTTAACGCATCCTTTCTTATTTGATTGCGCAAACAGTCAAGATATTTTTCTGTCAGCGAGAGCAATAAGTCAGTTTCATTAGGCAGCATTTGTGAAAGAACTTCATTTTCCATTGCAATTACAGGAGCAATTTTTTCTTTTATAAATTGTTTGCCTGCAGGTGTCAGGAAAATGTGCATTTCACGTCCCTTTCCAGGATTTAAACAAAGCATTCCTTCCTTTTCCAGTTTGTGAATTGCAGAGTGAATTGTCTGTTTGCGAGTAAAGGCGTAATCGCAGATGTCTTTTTGACAACAGCCATCACCGAGCGCAGAGATGGCATAAAAGATGTCAAAAACGCTTTCGGAGATGCCAAGCTGGACACAAAGATCATGATAAAATTCGGAAATAGCCTTATTCAGGCGGTTTAGTTCATTTTGTTTTGGCAAGGGGCGCATTGTCATATTTTAGGATTCCTTTCAAATTTGCTTTGAAATTTTTTCTTGGAATTGTGTAAAGATTGCCACTATAATTTGCCTCATAAAACCAAGTCTGATTTCATACTTACTATTTTAGTCCGAAATCGGATTCGTGTCAAGTTATTTAATAAATTTTTAATTCCTTAACACCATCTCTTACCGTCGTTGTCATCAGTCACCGCAGCCCGCTGTGGCTCCTTTTTCTGTCTAGTCTATAAGAATTTATCCTGCATCATATACGCAAGTTATTCTGCGACTATTTCTAAGAATTCCTGAAAAAGAACTTTCCAACTGTAAAAAAATGGTTTATATTTACTCTTGTAGTAATTTTTCATATTTTTACAGTTTCAGAGTAGTTAATCTTTCTGGAAAAGGAATGTTGGTACAGCTTATATGGAAAGTGTGATCGGTGGAGAAAGGAGTTTCTCTTGTGAGAAGCATAGACTTTTATTGATGGGAGGTGCTAGTGCATCGAATAATAAATTTCTGATACATTGATGCAGTATGATTGTTCCTATGCAAGGCGAAGGAATAAGTCGTAGTGGTGGCTAAGGCGATTGATGACAACGTAGCAGATGGACAATCAGACAAGTCAAAGTGTCAGTTAATTATTATTCGATGTACTAGATGCGTGGTAATATATAAAATTAACAGAGGAGTATATACAGGAGGGAATTGATGAGCTATACAACAATTGGAAGCCTGATTGAACAGGCGCGGAGAGAGAAAAGAGGCATGACGCGTGAGAAGCTTTCAGATGGTATATGCTCATCCCAGATGCTTTATCAGATTGAAAAAGACCAATGTGAATCAGACCCTCTGATGACAGATATTTTACTGCAGCGCGCAGGAAAAGCGCCAGATAAACTTGAGCGGGTATTAAAATCAGAGATGTATCGTATGGTGCGGATGCGTGCCCTGTTGGAAAAGGTCATTTTGAAGAAAAAAAGAGGGTTATCGGAGAAAATCTTAGCGAATTATCCTGAGAGGACCAATGTGGATCAAATGTACCGATATCGCATGAAAGCAAGTATGTATTATCATATTGATAAAGACTATGATAAAGCATTGAAAAACCTGAGACTGGCAGTTGATAAAACACTCTCAAATTTTACATATGCCAAGATCGATCAGTATCTGATTTCCACGATTGAGATGGAGAATTTGCTTGCGACGGAAAAAGTGCGGATTGAGCAAGATTCAGAGAATGTTCAAGTGGAGTCAGAACAGCATCTGCAAAGTTGTATGAAATATATAGAAGATCATTTTACGGATTGCGAAGAACATGCTAAAATTTTGGCGAAATGTGTGTGGCTACGCGCACGGATTGCATATCATCAAGAAAAGTATGTACAGGTGATGGCACTCTGCGAGAGAGGTATAGAGGAATTGCGCAGGAATACGATGATTTATTTCATGCTGCCACTTTTGGAGATCATGGTACAGGCCGAACAACAGATGAGAATTTTGCCATTATATAACAAATGGGCAAAATATCATGATACGCTAAATTTTTTATGGAAGTCTTTTGCAGAGAAATGGTGTCCCATGGATGCACTTTTCCATAATTGTTTTCAGATGGAATACCACCTAGACTATGAAAGGATTCGTGATGAGCGAAAGGCAAAAGGCATGACGCAGGAAGAATTTGCAGACGGAATCTATCATGATACGGGGTCTCTTTCACGCTTTGAGACAGGAAAGATGTCGCCGAATAAAAAAACATTTGAAAAGATGCTTGAGAAGCTTGGAATGGAAAAGGGAAGGTACAATGGATATGTGGTGACAGATTCGTTTGAGGTGATGGAACTGCGCAGGTGTATGGATATTCAGTTGATGCAGCGCAGATATGCGGAAGCTAAGGAGACTTTGGAGGAACTGAAGCGGCGACTTGATTTGGAAATCGCTGAAAACAAAATGGTGGTGAATTTTCATGAGATCTTAATAGCAAACCGGATCGGCGAGTTATCTGTACAGACAGCATTGAAAAAGGTAAAAGGATTTTTAAAAGATGTATTTTATCATATCCCAATGAGAAATGAGGTACTGATAATGAATTATTATTGTCTCCTGTTAAGGGAAACGGGGCAGGAAGAAAAGGCAGACAGGATTTTTGAGAGTGTTCTACAAAGAATGCGTGGTAGTAAGGTGCGGAATGAGTATAGGTATCGGTCATATGCTCTTTTATTAAATAATTATGTACTCAGACACCGAAATTGGAAAAGAGCCATAACAGGGCTTAAATTTGAATTATTTTGCGGGAAGGCTTCAGTGATTCCGTTTTGCTTAAATAATATTTTAAAGGTATTAGAGAAAGAGGGAGCATCAGATCAGGAACTCAATCAGTGGTCAAAGGCAATATATTATATGAGTGATTTGTATTATTTTGACAGAGAAAAGGAGATATATAAAGTATATCTTCAGGAAGAAAGAAAAATTGAAGTTATTGATTAGTTGTTATAATCAGCAGCTCCTAATTCGGGCGCCTCCTGATGGCATTCAATTGTAGTGCTTTCCTTAATGAAGGAAGTATCTTGAATTATCACAGAAAACGCTACGGTCAATAATAGGGTGGCAGTTGATTTCTTTAAGAGTGAAATTAATTTTTGAATCATGAATAAAACCTCCATATCAATTTTATTTTGGAAAATATATTATATACCAGAAAACAAATTCATACCATGGCTTTTCATTTATAAAGATTCGATAAATTTTTACAAGCGAAAAGCCATGGTGTTTTTGGAGAGATAGATATATTGTAAAAATACAAGCAGATTGAACTTATTTCGTGAGATAAGAGATTCATTGGGAAATGGTTATATAAAGGGAGTTATAATGATTTCTGTGAAACAAGTAAGTAAAATATATAAAGTAAAGCAACAGGCAGAAACAAAGAATATTTTAAAGTCATTATTCAAATGCGAATATAAACAGGTAAAAGCAGTTGAAAATATTAGTTTTGATATCAAACAGGGAGACATGGTTGGATTGATTGGGTTAAATGGTGCCGGAAAAACGACAACATTAAAAATGTTATCAGGATTGATTTATCCATCTGCAGGAGAACTTCAGGTCAATGGCTTTACACCGTGTGAATTAAAAAAAGAATTTTTGAGGCAGATCGGCCTTATCATGGGAAATAAGAGTCAGCTTTGGTGGGATGTTTCTTCGTACGATTCTTTTGAATTAGAAGGTCAGATTTATCAGTTGGATAGGAATACCATAAAGAAAAGGGTCAATCAGTTGTCTGAGTTGTTGGATGTAAATCATTTGCTGAGAACACCAGTAAGAAAACTATCATTGGGTGAAAGAATGAAAATGGAATTTATTTTAGTGCTTTTACATGAGCCATCCATATTATTCATGGACGAACCAACGATTGGATTAGATATTATTTCACAGAAGAAGTTAAGAGATTTTATCAAGGAGTATTATTATAAACATCAGTCAACTATGATACTCACCAGTCATAATATGAAAGATGTTGAGGAATTGTGTGATCGGATCATTGTAATCAATAGGGGGGCAATAATTTATGATGGATCGATTCGTGAGTTAAAAGAATATGGCAAAGAGGATGATTTTGAAAAAACGATAACAAAGTTGCTTGAAAGAAGAGAAATTTAATGGGATTACATAAAGCAGTATTGAAACTAAAAATAAAAGAATTTACAGCATATAGAAGTAATGTACTGATGAATTTCTGCTTTGGATGTGTACCATTATTCGTGTATATATTGTTATGGAAAGCAGTCTATGGAAATGATTTTAGTAAAATTGGTGGATATTCCTATACACAAATCATTACATATTATGTTCTGATATTTTTATGTTCGAGACTACTTAATATGAGGGAGAATACAGTAAAAATAGCAGATATGATACAAGATGGCAGTATGCATAATTTCATGCTAAAGCCAACCAATTTTATTTGTTTTAATTTCATGATGCTCAGTGCGGAGAAAGTAATTTATCTGTTCAATATTAGTATTCCGTTTTTGATTTTTGTTGCTGTGATTCATAAATATATTTATTGTAAATTTCGTAATATTGTATTTTTTCTGGTATCATTTTTTCTGGCTTTCGTATTGAAATATATAATAGGCTGCATTTTGGGATTCTTAGCAACCTGGATAGAAGAAATATCGGGTTTATTAGATTTATGGGACAATATCGAAGGTTTTTTGTCGGGAGGATTACTCCCGTTGACTTTATTTCCAAAAGAAATCAATAAAGTGCTTTCCTGTTTGCCATTTAAATATACATTGTTTGTTCCAGTGGATATTTATATGGGGAATTTAGAACGAGATGAAATATTTGCAGCAATTGGTATTCAATTAATTTGGTGTATTTTATTAAGTATTGTTTTAATTGTAACCAAAGTCAAAGCAAATAGAATGTATTGTGGATATGGTTCGTAGAGGTAAATAAGTGAATTATTTGAGATTATATTTTAATTTTTTAAAAAACTGTTTTCGCAGGGAGCTCCTATATCGATTCAATTTCATAGTTAGTATGTTTACTGTAGTATTAGGATATTTGTCTAACATTTTGTTTTATTATTTTATTTATGATACTGGTGTTGAAAGTATTTGTGGATGGGGTAAATATGAAGTGTTTATTTTGCTAGCTACAGTTTGGATTGTGGATTCTATATTTGGAGGTATGTTTTTCTTTAATTTAATCCGAATTCCAATGAAAGTAAAAAATTATGATTTGGATGCAATTCTTCTCAAACCCGTTGATACTATTTTTATATTAACATTAAGACAGTTTAACTTTGGATTGTTTGCAGGTACATTTTTTGGAATTTTATTTTTGTTTTATTCTGTTTCTATGGGAGGATTTTCAATTGGAATTCTAAATATTATTTTGTATATCATATTGGTTTTATGTGCGGTAAGCCTGTTATTTAGTATTTTATTTATGATGGTTACATTTTCGTTGCGCTTTGTGAGAATTCAGGGATTGATTCAAATTTTTTGGACATTGATGGATATTGGAAAACAGCCATATGCCATTTATCCTATGGCGATAAAATTATGTTTTATATTCCTGGTTCCGGCAATTGTAATTTATAATTTCCCACTTGGAGTTTTAATAGACAATAACTATCTGACGGTAGTGATTGCACTTGTGATATCACCCCTGTTTTGGCGGATTGCGGTTGTGAATTTCAGGAAGTCCATAAAGTATTATTATAATTAAGGAAGATTATGAGTAGAAAAGATAAAAAACCAAAAGAAACAATTGAATTTATTGAAAATATTTTATTGCAAAATCATATAAAGTATCAGATCACATCTGAACTAAATAATTGTAATTGTTTTTATTCTGTTAGAGTAGAGATAGATAATGGTCTGAAAATTGGTACAAACGGAAAAGGCATGACATATGAATTAGCATTAGCTAGTGGTCTTGCTGAACTTATGGAAAGATTACAAAGTAGAAATGGAATGAAATTTTGGTATTCAACTAAGAATTACCCTAATAAAGCGTTTGAATGTGAATATCAAAGTAATGATTTGTTGGAAAAAATTATACAAGATGATTTTGAAAGATTTGTAGGAAGTAATTTATATCAATACAGAATAGATTATGTAAATGAAGTAACAAAGAAAAAAGTCTCTGTACCCAATCGTTTGTTGAACTTATTATGTGGTTCAAATGGACTATGTGCAGGGAATAGCAAAGAAGAAGCAATCGTCCAAGGTGTGTCAGAAATTTTTGAAAGATATGTTCATAAATGTATATCCAAAGATCATATTAAATGTCCTTATATAGAAAAAAAAGAAATTGAGAAGTACGCAGTTTATCAGAAAATGAAGTGTATAGAGGAACATGGTTTTATATGGGAGGTATTAGATTGTACGAATGGAGATAAATATCCAGTTGTTGGATTGATTGTTTTAGAGCGAAAAATGTCCAGATATGCATTTGTTTTAGGCTCAGATGTAGATTTTGAGATTGCACTAGAGCGTTGTATAACAGAAATGTTACAAGGAAAGACGATTGATACTTTGGCACAGGGCATGCAAAAAGTTGCTTTTGAAAAAGTTTGTTCAAATACGTTTGACTGGAATCTTGAAAAGCCAAGTGATTATTATGATTTTGTGGATAATTACATAAATAATTCTGGAAATAGTCCAATATATCTATTTTATAAAGACAATAGAGAGACCGTTTCTGTTCCTAAAATTTTTAGAAAAATGGATGATAATACGGAGGCATTACAATATGTATTTGAAATATTAAGAAAAAATAATCTTCAAATGTATACAGGTGATTTTTCGTATTTAGGATTTCCTACTTATCGAGTTTATGTTCCTCGATTAAGTCAGATATTTGATATAGATGAACAGTCGTATAAATATATAGATTCGCTACAAGAAAATATGAAAAAGATAATGAGGATTGATTCACTTACTCAGTATGAGAAAAATGAATTATTACAGAATTTTATATTATTAAGTACAAACTATACATATAGAAGAAGTCCGTTTAGCTCGGTTCTATTTCGGTTCTATGGCAATAAAGATTTTGATTTTAATTTCCTGTATTTAGATTTTGTTATTGCGTTATTATTGATGAGTAATCATGAATATGAAAATGCTTTATTTTATTATTCACGATTTATAAAGGAACATCAAATTTTTAAAATTAATTCTCGAAATGAGTTATTGAAAGTGATTTACGTTTATTTGAATGAAATGTCACAAGGCTATGATATAGAAGATATTTATCGTAAATTGGATTTTTTGTTTAATCATCACACAAATCGATATGTATATGAGTTTATAAAGTATGAAAAATGTTTAAATATGGTATATTGGCCCAAATGTCCTGAGTGTTCAGTATGCCCATATAATAAGGAGTGTTTATATTCGGAATGGCAACGCTTTGACGAAATGTTAAGGAAAAAACAGAAAGTGTATTACAGTAAAGAAAGGATTGAAATAGGGTTATGGACGTAGAAATATTTATTAAGAAAGTAAAGCCTGAGATTACAGAATGCAGAATTTTACAAGTGGAAGAAACTGTAAATGAAAGTGATATGCGAGAATGTGAGAAAAATGAAGAGGAGTAAATAAAAGTGTTATACAAATCAATTATAGAGAATAATACAAGTATTTATCCTATATTTTTTCCTACATCAATTACAATAAAATTAACTAATCGTTGTAATTTGAATTGTTCTTTTTGCTCACAAGGCGATGCAAGGAGTGTTGATTTAGATTTAAAAACTATTAAAAAACTTTTAGATGAAATCAAGGGATATAGTGTGTGTGAAGTAATCTATACAGGGGGTGAGCCTCTGTTGCATCCGCATATCAATGAAATTCTTATGTACGGTAAGCGATTAGGATTGCATCAGATACTTGTTACAAATGGTATGAATTTGGATTGTTTTACAACAGATATATTTTCGGTAATAGAAAGTATAGGGATATCTATTCATGGAGATGAAACGGTTCATGATGCAGTTGTTGGACACAAAGGTGCATATAAAAAGGTAGTTTCTAATATTGATTTCATACATCGAATGAAAAATGGCCCTTCTATTACATTAAATTTTACCATATCTGAGAGAAATACTAATTGTATAAGTAGTGTTCAAGATTTGGCTAAAATGTATGGGTGTCAGATGTGTGTGGCTAGACTTAACAAAATTGGACGAGCTGAAAAAAATGAGAATATAAAAGAGATAATTGATTTATTTTTTTGTCAATTACAAGAAGATAATATGATTAAAGTAAGTAATGTTATTCCAACTTGTCAAGTTCGCAAAAAATATCGTTATTTATGTCACGGTTGTAGTGCTGGTATTGCTTCGGTATGTATTGAAGCAGATGCCAGCGTAAAAATTTGTGCTTCATCAAATCAGTCATATGGTTCTATCAATCAAAATAGTTTATATGAAATATGGAATAATAAAGAATTTACAGAGTTTCGTTCATTAAAATGGTTGCCAGATCTATGTAAGAATTGCAGAGATTTTACACAATGTTTAGGAGGCTGTAAGGCAGAGATTTCTGATCATCCACTTACATATAGTAAAGATTGTTTAGTTTCCCAAGCAATTGAGATATTCTTTAAGGATTGTAAAGATAAGAAGATGATTCTCTGTTTTGATCATATTAGAAGAATTAACCATGATTATTTACTTGTAGGCAGACCTAATAGAATTATTGATGAAGAGGGATTTTTGATGATTAAAACACTTATGAAAACAGAACAGATTGAAAGTTTTTTGAAAGGTTTAAAAGAAAGTAAAAAGAAAGAGGTAATGGAATTTTTATATGCAATGTTTAAAGACGGTCTTTTAATTTTAAAATAATTAAATAGGTGGTTTAGGTGACTAAAAATTTGAGAGAAAGGATGCTGAATGATAAAAATTCAGTTAAAAAAATATGAGATATATAAAAACAGAACAAGGAAATGTTGTTTATATAAGAGATCAGTATTACATTGTAAATGATTTAACCTGTAAATTACTTAATATGTATTATGAAAAAAGCATATTAGTGAAATTGCAAATGAGTTAAAAATCGATGAAGTTGAAGTACAATGTTTATATCAGAAAATTTCAGATATGATAATTGAAGATCAAAGTTACAATGAAGAAATTAAGTTTTTGCAGCCTTTAAAAGTGCAATGGAAAATTACAAATCGATGCAATCTTCAATGTAAACATTGTTATGAAGGAGAAAAATGTGTAGAACAGCTAAGTGATGCTCAAATTCAAAGTATATTTCAAAAGCTTCTTGATTCAAATATTTTAAATTTGACTATAACTGGTGGAGAGGCTTTATTGGTTGATAATCTTGCAAAGTATGTATCGCAGTGCTTGGAAAAAGGCATTATGGTTAATATATTCACAAACGGGATTATGTTAGATAATTTTATAGAACAACTCGGCGATGTGAAAAATGGTAATCTATTAACGTTTGAGGTTAGCGTTGATGGTGCCCAAGAGGAACATGACTATATTAGAGGAAAGGGGAATTATCAAAAAACTATTGCCAATATTAAATGTGCGATTCAAAAAGGATATAAAATTATTACTAACACGGTAGTGAATGGTATAACGAAGAATAGTCTTGTAAGTATGATGAAAGAGCTGCATGCAATTGGTGTAGTGTCAATTCAGTTATCTAATTTAATGTTAAAAGGATGGGCAAAAGAACATGAAAATGAATTATTTATCAGTAGAAACGAATTAGCAAATGTATATCGAGAAATATGTGAAAATATTGATTTCGATTTCTATTATGCAGATATATCAAATGATGTATATCATTTAGATAAAAAGGGTGAAACTAGGAAAGAAGGAAAAAATACATGGAAATGTTGTGCTGGTGATGCCAGAATAACAATTGACTTTAATGGAGACGTTTTAATTTGTCCGCAATTTCCAAAGTATATATTGGGTAATATTAATCAACTTACATTATTAGAAATTTGGAATAATCCCTTAAAAAAGGATTATATAAATTACTTGAGAAATTTAAATAAAGACAAGCAAACTTGTTTTGTTTATGACTTAAATTTCTCAAAATAAAAATAACATAAAATATATAATTTATATCATTTTATGTGGAAAGGAGTGATATTGTGACACCAGTTATTGAAGCATTTAGTATTATTGATCAAAACAATGAAAACACAGACAACGAAGTGATTGTAAAAACTGAAAGCAAGGCTGTTTGTGCAGGCGGAAATTATTGTTCAGATATATGTTAATTAAATATGGAGAATAATTACTTGTTTTGATTAGGAAAGCTATAAAGAAATAGCTAGTCCTGAAAGTGAAGGGGCTGTTGGGAAATAACGTTATTTGTTCCATAATATTGTTTAAATCATTTGAGAATATAACAATATATTACAGACAAATTGTATTCCCGATAGTCCTTTTACTTATTTTGTCTTATTGGTATGTGTCTTCTCGTCCCAAGCTGACTAATATATAACAAAATTTCAGATGAAGTTGACATTATTAAGTAAGGAATTGTAGAAAATAACTGATATAAGTCAAGATGTATCAGTTATAATGGATGGTTTTTACGAAACAAATTTTCAAATTTTAAATAAATTGTGCTATGTAGAATATAGCATAACATAGGAAGGATATGGTAAAATAGCGACGGATAACTACAGACTGCAATGAAAGTTACACTTGTAGCATCAATCACAGTGCAAAAAGATTCCAAGAGTCAAAAATAAGAGCAAAGGGGAATAAGCTTGTTGTGTCTATATAGTTTTGTAGGATTTCATAGCCTCTCGGAATCAATATTAAAACGGGGAATTTATAACGAGAGTGGGAAAGACTACAGAGAACAAAAGATTAGAAAAATGGAGTATCAAACAGATTATACAAATTACAGTTTGAGAAACTCGTTGCTGCAGTATTAAAGCAGGCGGCTGCGGGAGACTCCTCAACAGCAATTGTAGAAGTCGAGTAGGGAAGCAGCTTTCCCTACTCGACTTTTTCGTGTATTAGTTCAAATCTCTGTACCATTGTATTTAAAAGACTTGCCTGAGTTGCCAGTTCCTCTGAGGTCGCGGAAGTCTCCTGTGATGCCGCAGAGTTGTCTTGGATTCCGCGGGCAATCTCATCAATTCCAGTACGGAGCTGTTCCATGCTTTCTGCCTGAACAGCCGAATTTTGAGCAGTATTTTTAATCATTTCATTAACATGGTCGACAGCACTTACAGAATCCTTTAATGCATTCATAGCATCTGTGGCGATTGAATTTCCTTTGCTGATTTCTTCCATAGAAATTTCAATCAGATTCCTTGTTGAGTTTGCAGCTTTCGCACTTTCCAGCGCAAGTTTTCCAATTTCATCTGCTACCACTGCAAAGCCTTTTCCAGCATCACCTGCGCGAGCGGCTTCGATAGAAGCATTTAAAGATAACAAATTTGTCTGGTCTGCAATCTCCTCGATTGTCTGAATAATGCCGACAACTTGCTGTGAGGTTTGACGAATTTCATTCATGGCATCCATCATCATAGTCATTTTTTCTTGATTCTGTTCGATCATAGCAGTGACTCTCGCCGTTTCTTTTGCGGAAGCTTCAGCATCACGACGACTTTCTTCTACGTGGTCTGCAACGGAGTTGGTGGTTGCAGCGAGTTCTTCTATGGAGGCTGCCTGCAGCTCAGCACCTTCTGCCAGCATTTGTGAGGCATTGGCAAGTTCAGAAGCTCCTACAGAAACACGTTCAGAGCTTGTATTGATACCCTCCATTACTTGATTCATTGAACTAGATATATTAAGCAGGGCAGTTTTAATTTTTTGAAATTCGCCAACATAATCATACTTTAATGTAATATGGAGCTTTCCATCTGCGATTCGCGCAAGTACTTCAGCAGTTTCGTCAATATAGGCAATGTATTCTTTCAGCCGGCTTACTGTTTTGGCTATAGATTCACCTAACTCTCCGATTTCATCATTTGATGTGATAGCAAGCTGGACATCTAGGTTGCCAGCCGCAAGCTGCTGTGCAGTGTGGTTTAACTCAAGAATTGGTTTTGTCACATTAGCAGCACTTTTCCGAATGCTGAGTGCTATGAGCAGGATACCAACTGCAAAAAGGATAATCAAGGCAATTACCATTATAATAAGCATAGAATAGTATTCTGACATAGGCATACTGCTGAGTACGAGATAGCCTGTATCTCCAACAGATTCTAAAGAACCATATTTTGTTATACCTTCAACCTTGTATTTTAAAAATTCGTTTCTTTTTGATGAAACAGCATCTACAACATTTTGGGATATACTGACTTCATTAATATTTTTTTGGATAAGATCAGTGTTTGGATGATAAAGGAATGTACCATTTTCCGATAAAAGCAGAAGATATCCGCCACGTCCAATTTTGTATCCTTGTAGGATTTTTGTCATATGGTCAAGTGAGATGTCAAAACCGACCGCACCCAGAACCGCACCTGTATCATCATAGACCGGCGCTGCGGCGCTCAAAATCATTTTTCCGGTGGAGGAATCAATATAAGGTTCTGTTAGAACTGTTTTCTTTTCTGTAATACAGCCATACCATCCACGTCCGGTAATATCCCAGCCATCTTCGCTTACAAAGCCATCAGATTGTATTAGGGCACTTGCATCTAAGTCGGAGATCCATACCGCCATAACATTTTCTGTATCTGTATTTGCAATACTGACAAGATAGCTCAGTACTGCATCCATTTTTTCTGCCTTAACGATATTGTCACCAGATTTAATTTCGCTCATAATGTGTTTGATGTCGGGATTGACAGCAAGTTGTTCAACGCCCTTTGTATACTGATCAAGAAATGCGGTCAGTTGGTTTGATGCTGCTTTGGACTCCAATGTAAGTTCTTTTTCTTTAGATGTCATAATGGTCCATCCAACCATACAAATAACAACAACTGCTACGACCAAAAAGACGAGAATAACGCTTTTGCCAATACGAGCCATGATTTCATCAGCAATTCGCTTTCTATTGCTCGTTGTTTTTACATTTTGTTGATTCATTTGAATACTCCTTTGTGTATTGAAAGGTTAATTGCTGTGATTCTCAAAGACATTTTGCAGTAGAAAATCTCTATGAGAACACAATATGTTATAAATATATTGTATCGCTCTTTTGGAAACAACACAAGACTTTTTTGTAGTAACTGTTTTAATACAGTAATATAGAATAATGCTACAATAGAAAAGTATTTTTGCTTTATTGATTGCAGGAAAAGTGTCTTCTTGTTATAATCAAGCGTAGGTGATGAATTATGAGTAGAAGTTATAAGAGAACCCCAGTTTTGAAATGCTGTGGTGATAAGAAATATGGAAAACGTCAAGCAAACAAAAAAGTACGACGGTCCGACAAAAGCGTGCTCTATCGTGGAAAACAGTATAGAAAATTATATGAGTCGTGGGATATCAATGATGTTATTGTATTCTGGAGCAAAAATGAGGCCGAAAAAAGTGGCATGCTTGATGACTGGAAAAAGTGGTACTATCGAAAGTAGAAGGATGTTTGTTCGACAAATACGTCATCTGTTCTGTTGGTGTTGCCGTAAAAATGCTGTTGCTGCTGGGGAGGGCAAGAGTATTTTTACGGCAAGAGAACAGGGTTTTGTTTGGGTTGAAGGGTCAAAACAAAGGGCAGGCTTTTTAAGGCTTTTCGTCTTACTCATTTAGTGGTAAAGATGGATGAAGCTATTAATATTAGCATATGAATGCGCTGCTTACGTCGAACATCAGCATCAATGAGCAGTGTTGCTATTAAATGATTGTAACAGTTGGGAAATTACTCTATAAATCTCCAAATATCTTCTGTAAGTAAAACATCAAGAGCGCGGATTTGTGATGACAAAATATCATCCATCAGTATATTAGGAACTGTAGAAAAA
>DEPD01000169.1 GCA_002358575.1 Lachnospiraceae bacterium UBA3401
AGAAATAGCCAAGTCAAGATGCGTCACTTATTTTTCTACAGTTCCTAAATGCTCTAAGACAGAACAAGGCAGATTCAAGACCAACGTGGACAATATCTTTGTCGTGGGCGATATGCACACTGGGCAGTCACTTGTTTCTAAGGCGATCCGGCAGGGGCGCGAGTGTGCACGCGAAGTCGACAAGAGTCTGATGGGTATTTGAATATGTTTATCTAGTAAAAAATGAAAACCTTGCAATTATTTCGGCAACTGCAAGGTTTTTTGATGCACAAAAATGCGTGTATTCTTTCTCTATTTTGAGTTGTGACGCTTTCTATGTGGACTGGGACACAGATATTGATTTTTATAGAAGGAACACAGATAATATGAAAAACGATTATGTAGTAAAAGTTTTTATGAAAAATAACAGGGAGGATAAAAAGCAATGAAAAAAGTTTGTGTCAGTTATTTTGGCTATCGCCATGACCATGTTTGTAATGACAGGATGCACCGGGCAAACAGCTTTGGTGACAGTGAAAACAGATAAAACAAAAACAGAAGAAGCAAAAATCGAAGAGACAAAGACCGAAGAGACGAAAACAGAAGAAACAAAAGCAGAAGCAGCAATGGATGACAGCGTTTATCTTGGTAGGGGAGAGGTGGGCAGCAAGTGGCATGCATCCTGTATTCAAGAGGCTGTATCCAGAGAGACAGAGGTTTCTTTAAAGGATGATTTTTTCACGGCGGTCAATCTGGATTACCTAACTGGGCTTACGCCCAAAGATGGTGAGAGCAGTGCAGGGGTTAATACAGATGCTGACCGTATTATGCGGGATCGCGCACTGAAGATTTTACAGAAAGAGAATCCCAAGACCCTGGGAGGAGAGCTGGTCAAACAGTTTTATGGGCTTGCGACAGACTGGGAAGCAAGAGAACAGATGGGGTTGGCTCCAGCTATGGCAATGCTCGAGCGGATTCAGGCAATTCGCACTATCGATGACATAACGGCATATGAGATGAGTACTGGCGATGTCTATCGTAGGCAATTATTGTGGCATGGAGTTACGAAATTCCTTGCAGATCCGGATTATTATACTGTTGCAATCGATTCGACCGACCTGCTTCTCGGCGATTCGCAGGAATATTCGGAGCGCAGTGAAGACGGGAAACTTGAGGAGGAGTTTAACAAAAAAACGGTCTCCTATGTGTTGAAACGATTTGGGATTTCCGATAAGGAGGCAGACTAGCTCTGGGAAGGATGCGTGGAATTTGAGACTGCAATCGCGGCGCATATCCTGACGCTGGAAGAAGCCTATGCAGAAGATTATTTTGACAGAATCATCAATGTATACACGTTGGAGGAACTGAAGGAAATACAGGGGAACTATCCCCTGGCAGAAATTCTGGGAGTGGACGGAATGGGGGCTCCGACACCTATCTTCTGTACGAACCAGAGTGGCTGAATGCGCTGAGTGCGCTCTATGTGGAGGACAATGTGAAAATCATTCGGGATTATCTGCTGGTTCATTATGTTTCTGCTGTATCTTCGGCGCTGGATAGGGAAGCTCACGATACAATGTTAGCGTATTGGAATGAACGATGTGGTATTGAAGGAATGCTGCAGCGAACAGGAGCGCCAGGAAGTGATTGACAAGAAGTTCATATCCTATTATGGCAAAATGTTGGAGCAGGAGGACTGGCTGAGCGATGAGATAAAAGAATATGAGATCGAAAAACTGAAGCATATTACGATTCACGCCTGCTTTTCCGGTGTACGGGAGGATTATTCAGATTTGTCTTTCGTGTCAGAGGCGGATGGAGGAACCTATTGGGAGGCACGGCAGGCAATCGGTCAATATGATCTGGCGATGCAGCGTAAGTCTGCATACAGGATAAAACTGTTTTGCAGTTCCATGTATCTGGATTGACTGATCGGAGAGTCTGCCCAGTGCTCAAGATAAGTTCATAGCGGATAATGCTGTTGATATGCGCCATATTCACTAGATAACTCTGATAAGAATGGGCAAATATGGTGGAGGGGAGCTGCTTCTCAAGTTCATTCAGGGAATATCGGATCTCCCTGACACCAGATGAAGTGAGACTCTATGTCTGAACACTTTGCAGTGCAAAAGGCCATCAATGTTGAGTGAGAGTGTTTCACCTGGCAGATTCAGGAGAATCCGATGTGGCTTATGCTTTTTCAAGAAAATGTCGCAGGTATATTCAAGTTGTGCGTCTTTGACCGGCTGTACCAGATAGAGAAGCGGCGAGACATCATAGCCCCATCACGGCGTAATCCTCTGTGGAAGTAATAAAGATGATATCGGTCTGGATATCTTCGTCGCGTAGATACTTGGCGAATAGGTAGCCATTTTTTTCCTCTAAGAGGATATCGAGAAAAATCAGGTCATAATCTTCCTCTAAGAGGATATCGAGAAAAATCAGGTCATAAGAGACAGCGTGATCTACCTGTTTCAAAAAAGAAGCAGTGTCATAGAATTCTTCTATTCTGGCATCCATACCTTTGGTTGAAAGCGATTTGTCAAGTCTTTGATGAAAATCACCCACAAATCGTTGATCATCGTCACAGATAGCAATACGGTATAATTGGATCAGTCCCCTTTCTGATTGCTTAACCTTAGACTACTATTTTATCAGATAAGATGGGAAATGTGCAACTATATTTTGAGTTAGGTTTTTTATAAGGTTACAATTCATATCCACTCCAGATTTCATATTGATTTATGATGATTTGGTGTGAATTGCAATAATTGATGCACACAAAATGCCACA
>DEPD01000165.1 GCA_002358575.1 Lachnospiraceae bacterium UBA3401
CTGTTTATTTGTCAAGGTTCTAACATTTTTAATTTATTTCAGTATCACTTGGTTATCCAAGATACCGAGCGGAGAAGATGGGATTTGAACCCATGCGCCGCTATTAACGACCTACTCCCTTTCCAGGGGAGCCCCTTCGGCCAGCTTGGGTACTTCTCCAAATGGCAGAAATAAAAACGGAGAGGGTGGGATTCGAACCCACGTGCCCTTGCGGACAAACGGTTTTCAAGACCGCCTCGTTATGACCACTTCGATACCTCTCCATATTTTGTTTTGCTATCGCTTTAATCCGCAATGCAAGAATCATTCTATCAAATCATCTTTGCTTTGTCAACTACTTTTTTAATAGTTTTTTGTAAAAATTTTTATCTTATCGTAGTTCTAACTTATTTTCATTAGCGACGTGTTTTATCTTATCACGCATATATGCAGTTGTCAACACCTTTTTTCTATTTTTTCAAACACTCTGGTCACAATTCGGTCGAATAGACATATCTTTTACAATATATGTCCCTTACAGAACCCAACATGCAGCTTTCCCGCACTGGACTCTTTGCAAAACTTATTATTCAACCTCTGTCACACATACACACTTACATAGATTCTTGAAGTTGACAACTATACCTTTAATATCTCGTTGAATCCCTTCCAGCTATAACGTTTCTTTTGACTTCTTCGATTCAGCCATTTATATAGGCTTTTAATTCACACTTCTGATAGAATTAGATAAGTTTTTAGGCTATTTAGAAATCCAGTAAAATTTCTGCGATTTTTAAGTCCTCTGGTGTCGTTATTTTAACATTTTTATAAGAGCCCTGAATTAGTTTAACCGGTATCTTCATAAAATATTCTACTACCATGGCGTCATCTGTTGCTGTAATGCCTGCTGCAGACAACTTTTCTTCTTCTAATATCAGTTTGCCATAGGCATCGGCAATGATATTTTTGTCAAACGCCTGCGGAGTTTGTACTTGCCACACAAGGGAACGCGCTGGCGTATCAGATACATATCCTTTTTCATCTGATATTTTTATAGTATCCTTGACAGGCATACCAATCACACACGCCTTGGATATTTGTACCTCATCAATTGCTCTATGAATAATTCCCTCGTCCACAAATGGACGCGCTCCATCATGAATCAACACATATTTGCATTCCCAGCAGATTGCTTGGATACCATATGCCACAGAATGATAGCGTTCTTTTCCGCCTTCCACAATCGCTTTTATCTTATGAAAATTATATTTATCCAGAATTTCCTTTCGGCAAAACTCCTGTTCGCCTTTTCCTACAACAAGCACAATGTCATCAACTTGACTGTCCTCAAAGGCCTTCAATGAATAATATAACACTGGTTTATCCTTAATGAGCAAATACTGTTTGTGAACGGTGCTCTCCATTCGTTTTCCCCGCCCCGCTGCCAGCACAATTGCTGTCACCTTAAATCCATCCATTTTTTATCCGCATCCTCCCAATTTTCTACAGCTCTTTACTGCCAATGAAATTTACCATGAATATCATGCCATTCACAGCCGCAAAACGGCATAATACCAATAGACTTTAATCGTCTATTTTATCGCTCACCCAATCTGAGATTTGGAACTGCATTTAAATCAAATCCGCTTCTTGTTCCTTTCATATATTCATAATAGCCTGCAACTCCGATCATTGCTGCATTGTCTGTGCAGAAAATAGGTGATGGGTAATAAAATGCAATTTTTTGCCTTTGGCACGCTGTCTCAAACGCCGCGCGAAGTGCAGAATTGGACGCAACCCCCCCTGCAATCGCAAATTTGTCAAACCCATATTCTTTTACTGCGCTTAAAGAATGTTCGACAAGCACATCAACCACTGCTTTCTGAAAAGAAGCGGCGACATCTGCCTTGTTGACTTTGATATCTTTCATTTCACATGTATTTAAATAGTTTAATACTGCTGATTTCAGTCCACTAAAACTAAAATCATAATTTGCACCATCCACTTTCGCCCTTGGAAAATGGATTGCATCAGGATTTCCCTCTCTAGAAATTCTATCAATTTTGGGGCCGCCTGGATAGCCAAGGCCAATAGCGCGCGCCACTTTGTCAAACGCTTCCCCTGCCGCATCATCTCTTGTATAACCCAAAATTTCATATTCCCCATAATTTTTCACAGCGACAAGATGGGTGTGTCCTCCCGAAACAACCAGACAGGCAAACGGCGGCTCAAGTGTTTTATTTTCTATATAATTAGCATTGATGTGTCCCTCTATATGATGTACCCCAATCAGTGGCTTATCCGCAGCAAAACTGATTGCCTTAGCCGCAGATACCCCTACAAGCAATGCTCCAACAAGCCCTGGACCATACGTCACCGCTATCGCTGTAATTTCATCCAACATCACTCCTGCCTTGTTCAATGCTTCTTCTATTACCTGATTGATTTTTTCAATATGTTTCCTTGAGGCAATTTCCGGCACTACACCGCCATATAATGTATGTAATTCAATCTGTGATGAAATAACATTGGATAAAACTTCCCGTCCGTTTTTCACAACCGCAGCCGCCGTCTCGTCACAGGAACTCTCTATTGCCAATATTAATGTGTCTTGTATTTTTTCCTCTTCCATAATCAAGCCAAACCTTTCTGGTATTTTATAGTAACGACAAAAGTATTTGCTACAGTTCCTTACTATATTCAGTACAATTCTTTACTCCGGATTGACCAACTCAAATCCAAGAATTTTCCAACGCCCTGTCTCCGCTTCTTTTCTCAAAATAAAAATCTGTTTTGAGGACTTATAATCTGCACCTGTCTGTACAGAATAAATGCAATACATTTTTGCACATCTGCGTCCTTCATAAGTATACTCCTCGACATCTGTGCTTTTTGATGTCTGATAAGAAAAAATAGAGTATCCGTTTTTCAAAAATTCATCAACGTCTTTCTTCAAATCCTGAATATATTGCTCTCTTGGATTGTTTGCTGCAAGTTCTTCATCATACAATGCCAAAAGTTTATCTGCCATCTGTTCCAACTGTTCTTCTGTATAATTTTCATTGTAGAGGCATTTTGTAATATCACTATAATATTTCAAAACTTCCCTTGGTGTTGGTGGATAATCGTCTTCAAGATTCCTTAGCAAGACATCTTGCACCTCTGTAACAATCGTCTCATCATCATTCTTCATATAATTTGACAGATAAAAATAATACCCACCAACTAATGCCACCAAAATCACAACAATAATTGCGACTTTCACTTTCCCCATTTTTCATTCCCCCTTATACCTTTTTGACTTTATCCTTCCTCATCCTCGAACAAAAGTACCTCACTCCAGCCATCCTTGGCAATGTAGGTTCTTGGAAAGACTGCCTGCACTTCTCTTTTATACTCTTCTGGTCTTGTGAGGGAAGGTGAGTAATGTGTCAACCACATTTTTGTCACATCTGCCTCCTTTGCCATTGCTGCCGCCTCATAGAAAGTCATATGCTTGTATTCCTTTGCCTTCTCCTTTTTATCTGGCTCTCCATACATTCCTTCACATATAAATAAATCGGCATTTTTTGCATTTTTAATAATACTTTCTGTCGGTCTTGAATCAGTACAATACGTCACCTTAAGTCCCTTTCTGGGTGCTCCCATCACCATATCTGGAGTGTATGTACCTGTCTCAAGCACAATAGTCTCCCCCTTTTGCAGCCGACTCCAGTATCTTCTGTCAAGGGCCAATGCCATCGCTTTGTCCAACTGAAACTTTCCTTTTCTGTCAATTACAATATTATATCCATAGCAGAGAACATTGTGGTTCACGCGAAATGCTTCAATGCGAAATCCCTCAAATAAAAAGCTCTGCTCTGGTTCTGCAATCTCCACAAATTCAATTTCAAAAGGAAGTTCTGGCGCAACCACACGCAGGGCATTGACCACCTTTGAAAGCCCTTTGGGTCCAATCATGACAAGCGGTGTGGTTTTCTCTGCATTTCCCATTGTTAACAACATTCCAGGAAGTCCTGATATATGGTCCGCATGATAATGCGTAAAACACATTATATCAATCGGCTTGGGACTCCATCCTTTTTCCTTCATAGCAATTTGTGTGCCTTCGCCGCAGTCAATCAATATACTTGTTCCATTGTATCGCGCCATAAGCGAAGTAAGCCACCGATATGGCAAAGGCATCATGCCTCCTGTCCCCAATAAACATATGTCTAATATAAGAATCACCTCTATCTATATTTCAAACTGTATTTTTGTCAAACTGTTGCCTTCCATTTTTTACTCTTTCCACAAAATTACTGCATCGTCCTTTGGTTTCTCATAAAAATTAGGACGTATTCCTTTTGAGACAAATCCAAGTTTTTCATACAATCTCCGCGCAGACATATTTTGGCTGCGCACCTCCAGCGTAAACGCAGTGATACCATAACGCTCCCTGCCAAGTTTTAGTAACGCCTCCACAAGTGCTGTTGCAATCTTTTGTTTTCTATATTTTTCATGGACTGCTACATTGGAAATATCACCCTCACCTGCAATATTTGTGAGCATACAGCCTCCTAAAATACGCTCTTTTGCATCTGCTGCGTCTGTTTTCGCAACGAGATAAACTCTGTTTGGATTGGTGAGCGTCTCCTCAAAATCTTTATATTTCCATGGCATAGAAAAGCAGGAAGCCTCCAACGCTGTCACTTCCTCCAAATCCTCTTTTTGCATTTCCTGTATATAATAATGTTTCTTTTCCTGTTCTGCCCGCTCTCGTTCTGCCTGTGAAAGTCTAAGATAATCCGGTGCATGTTCTGCTGCACTTTGGCTAATTCCTTTTTTGTACAACTCACAGCCAAGCGCTGCCACGCAGGAAGCCCGCTGACGGTTGCAGCACGACGGCGCAAAACTATATTTGACCTTGATGAGCGCTGCAATCTGATCGCGATACACCGTCACGCCATCTCCTAAAAACAAAACTTCTCTGTCCATTTTCTCACACAGCACATTGATTTTTTCAACAATCACATCAATTGCGACAGCACATTGTTTTTCTATCGTACACAAGTCATACCCAGCGTCCAGTTCCGACCGCTTTTGAAATTCATACAATCCTGTATAAACTTGATTTCTGCGCGCATCCATAATTGGACAAATCAACGCATTGCAACCATAAAGATTATACGCGAGTGCATCCACTGTTGGTACCGGAATAATAGGAATTTCCAGCACAAGTCCTAATCCCTTTGCCGTCGCAGATCCAATGCGCAATCCTGTAAACGATCCTGGTCCCGCCGCAATAGCGATGGCGTCCAGCGTTTGGAGGTCCAGCTCTGTCATGTGCTTTATCTCCTCAAGCATAGGAAGTAATGTCTGGGAATGGGTCTTTTTATAATTTATGGTGTACTCGGCTATGGTGATATCATCCGCCACAACTGCTGCCGACGCCACAAGCCCAGAACTGTCTAATCCAAGAATCTTCATGTTACATTTCCTCTTTTCTTACGAATTGTGTAGGAGTACTTTTCATGCTAGGCATTTGTAATATCAAAATCCTTCTATAATCAAAACCTTTCTCAAGATTTTTCTCTATAGTAATCTGTTTTGCCTCCGCCGGTATCAATTCCTTGATGCGCTCCGCCCACTCGACAATACACAACCCATTTCCAAAAAAATAATCCTCATAGCCAATCTCATCCATCTCCTCAACATCACCAATACGATACACATCAAAGTGATAGAATGGTAGTCTACCACTCTCATAAACCTGCACAATTGTAAAAGTAGGGCTGTTGATATGCTCTGTAATACCAAGACCTGCCGCCACCCCCTGCGTAAACACCGTTTTCCCTACGCCAAGATCCCCATTAAGCATATAGATTTCACCCGGTTTTGCAGTCTGACCAAGTTTTCTTCCCACCTCGAAAGTCTCCTCTGGACTGTTCGTCTCTATGTAATTTTTTTTATCACTCATCTTACTGCCCTTTCTAAAACCGTATTTTAACCTTCTTGGGTGGCATATGGGTTGATATCATCTGTATCAGCGCTTCCTTTTTGTCACCCAAATCCCTTTTTGGAAAAATAGAAGCGGCTGTTCTTGATGTATAGAGTATAATACTTCTCCCTGTCGAAACTGCCCTCACACAATTATCCCAGCTCTGATTTTCCTCATTTTCACCTTGAGATACACTAATACCCTCATCTGTCATTTTATAATGAAGAGGTTTTTTAAATGCAGGAGTGTTCTGTACTTGCTGCATCGCCCGCAAAAACAGTGCGCCCGGAAGATACGCAATCAGAACAACGCCTGCGATCAAATAGATGACATATTTTGTTGAGAGAAACGCCATAATCAAAAACACACCAACCAACGTGCCCAACATTCCTGATAAACTGGTATATGTGTGATACAACAGATAGTCATACAACACACCTGCTGTCACCTTGACATCAAATTCTATTTCCATTGTAATATATCCTTTCTGTATCATTTTCTAATCGGTCCATGCGCAATAGAAATGCTTTTTGTGTAATTGCGCTCTAGAGCTTGTTTGAAAAATGCTTTCCGTCAGATGTGCGTCACAATTTGTGGGGCGTGCAGATGATGGGAATCATTTTTCAAACACACTCTAGTACTCCATCCGGCTAGAAATTAGATTCATAAACCGCCTGTTTCGCACCGTTGCGTCGTTAAAATTTCTGACGATGCCACCGCATCGCCGTCGAAATTTTGCCTAGCACTGGCACGAACCATGCA
>DEPD01000197.1:0-8090 GCA_002358575.1 Lachnospiraceae bacterium UBA3401
TAAAGGGAAACGGTATAGGGCAGGGACTGCCCGAATTAACGCCTGTGGAGATAGTAGGTAAACCAAACAAGTTTGGTTACGAGGTCAATGAAGCAGGAAGCCCATTGGCTTTAGACAATGGGTAGTTCACATAGAGAGAATTCTTCTAGTGCCTCATGGTGGTTGGCATAATGATACAATATGTACAGTTGAAGTTAAAACACATGAAGGTGATTACAAAAAGCAAGAACCTAAGAAGAAAGAAAAGTTGGAGGTTCGAGAATTGAAAACTAAAGAAGATAATAAACTAATAGAGGAACTGAATAAACTTCCTTTAGATTATTGGGATTTTAAGGAAGATGATACCAAAGAATATACACATGGATTGCATAACTACCCAGCGGTAATGGTATGCCCAATCAGCAGAAATATTATCAATTTAGTAAGAGAAATACAGCCTGTAACTGCATTGTTAGATCCATTTTCTGGATCAGGAACAGTTGTTGTAGAAGGTATGATTAATGGCGTACCAACAGTATCAGGTAACGATATCAATCCGTTAGCTTTACTATTAACCAAAGTTAAATCTACTCCATTAGATTGTAAGAAACTGAAGAAGGAAGCGGATAAGGTTAAGAAAGATATTATTGAGACTATAGAAAGTAATAAAATACTACTAGAGGAAGTCGATAGTTATATTGCAAATGAATTAGGTTTAGATATTTTAGGGAAAAAGGGCTGGGGAGATTCTGCACCACAATACTTGAAACAATTCTGTAGCGAAAAAGGTTTAGATATTGAAATTCCTGAATTTAAGAATTTAGGTTATTGGTTCAGACCTAGAGTTATCTTAGAACTTGCAATTGAGAAGGCAGCAATCGAAAAGGTTACAAATGCAGATATAAAAGACTTCATTTTTGTTGCAATGAGTGAATCAATTAGATTAGTCTCAAATAGAAGAAATGGCGAATTTAAGATGTTTAGAATGCCTGCACCGAAAGTATTAGCTTTTAGGCCAGATGTTTATGGTGAGTTTGAAAAGATTTTAACTAGAAATATCGAGAAGATGGAGGAGTTTGTTGTAAAACTTAATGAAAACGGAACTATTCCGGAAGTTTCAATTTTTAGAAATAGCGCTTGTACATTGGATGATGTGCCAGATGATACTTATGATTTGATTGTAACTTCACCTCCTTATGGGGACAGTCGAACAACAGTTGCTTATGGTGAGTACAGTAGGCTTTCTTTACAATGGATAAACCTTGATAATATTACTGAGAAAGAGATTATGGGGGTAGATAAATCCTTAATGGGAGGGAAAAAATATCGTAATGGATTTGAATTGGATTTAAAAAGTGAAACATTGAGAGTAGCTTTAGATAAGATTAAAGATGAGGATCTAGAGAGAGCTGGAGATGTATATAGTTTTTATGAAGATTTAGATGCGGCCATAAAAAGTTCTGCGCAGAAAACAAAAAAAGGTGGATATCATTTTTGGGTTGTGGGCAACAGAACTGTAAAAAATATTCTTCTTCAGACGGATGTCATTATTTCTGAATTGGCGGAACAGTACGGATTGGAAACTGTTCACACTATAGATAGAAACATTCCAAATAAGGTTATGCCTTCTGTTAATTCACCAACGAACGAGCCAGGAAAAACTGTGACAACTATGACTATGGAGCATATAGTTGTTTTGAGAAAAAGCATTTAATAATAAGAGAGAGCTGTAGGGCTATCCGACAGCTCCCTATTTTATATTAGCTTATTCTTTTTATTAAAGCAGTTGTCTAGTTTATTTGGCGATACTCTTATTGCAGTTCCGTTATCGTGTGCCTTTCCTTTATTTTTTCCAGAGGCATACACACCGAGTCTTATGTCCATTTCTAAATCACCAGCAAGTAGACTGTCCATCATTTTGTCAGCACTGAAGTCTTCTAAGCTGTAAGCCTCAGTAAAATGAAAAGCTTCTTTTCCGTCCTGCATTTTACTTTTGGCTTGTACATGGTACATTTTTTTTGCCGGATATTTTTTGTCAAAGGCTTTTTTTAGTTGCTCCTCATCCCAATAAACATCTTCTAAGATACCATCTTCGGCATGTTCCAGATATAACTTATCATCAACTAATGTAAGTTTCATAAATGGTTCGCCATTTAAAGTGTTAAAATCAACTCCATTAACTGAGGTATGTAATACATTAATATTCTCATTAAGTTCTAAAGATTTTTCGGTTTTGTATCCGTATTTTTGACGCAATACCTTATTGTTTACACCGCGCCTGTTTGGCGATTTGGTAAAAAGAGTGATTTTACTATTTGAACCGACTCTGTTCGCTTTTAACTCAACATCACCAATATCAGAAGCTTGAATAGAGTTCTCTTGTATGCCTAACTCGTCTTCTAATGTTTTGCCTACACCAGTATCACCGGAACGATGAGATTTAATAAAACCTTTATCACGAATTTTGGATAATTCATCTTTGAATTTTTCATCTGAAGTTAAGTCGCCTGATATTTTTATTTTTCTTTCAGCCATATGATCACCTATACAATTTTTTTATTTGTTTTAAAGAGAAGAGACTGATCTATTTCTTTGATACGGAAACCTGTTCCATGATCATGTGTTTGACCATCTTTAGCACCTCTATGATACTGGCCTATTCTTAAATCAATGTAAATCTTTCCTTGCTCAAGTAAAGAAACAAATGCATTATAGTCAAAGCCAGATACTTCATATGCTTCCGTAAATTTAAATTGCTCAGAGGCACCAACTCCCTGAGAATGTGCTTTCGCATAAACGAATTTATTTTTATACTTTTTCTCAAAAGCTTTTTTTAACTCTTCACGTGTCCAGTAAGCATATATTTTCTTGTCTTCTGCAACTATCGAGATCTTTGAATCATCACAAAGAATAATCAATTGGTGACCGGTATTTGCGATGGATATGTATCTATCTGCTGAGAGAGTAGCATGTAATACTTTTTCATTATTATCATAAGCATCGCTGGAATAGCCAAAAGTCTCTCTAAGAGTACTTGCAGCACCTTTGGGTTGAGGTGTTTTTGTAAACATGGTAAGCATGCTGTTTGAATTTAAGCGGCAAGATTTAAGTTCATAATCGCCAAAATCTGGTCCATCAATATTGTTTTCGGTAATACCAAGCAAATCTTCAAGAGTTTTACCAATGCCTGTAGGACCGGAACGATGTGTTTTTATCCATCCCATATCTACAATTTTTTTGTATTCTTGTATAAAATCATTTAATGTGTTAATCATGATATTCCTCCTTGGTTGTGTAATGATGTACATTTATCATATCCTGCAAATATATTGTGATTATACTCACAAAGACTCTGCGTTATTGTTTGTATTTTGCGCAAACTGTGATAAAATATCTATAATATGATGTCAGGGTCAAAAGGTTATTAATAAATGAAGTGTGTTAATTGTGTTTGGATTGTACTTGTTTTTAAGTATGTTTTCTAAATATGAAATTAGGCAATTTAGAAAACAATTTTCATACAGTTAACACAATTTCTGCTTGTAAGTAAGTAGTTTTGATCCTAACATTATAATATTATATCAAAAAAAGTAGAAAATGTACATATAATTTTGGAAAATAGATTGAATAAAAATATAAAATATTCGGTAATTGTTGAGGAAGGTTTTTTGTTGAGAAAATAGGTATGACTAATGTAATAAAGTATAATAAAATAAAGTGAATTCTAAAAGATTTTGATGTTCACCAAATAAAGGAAATGGATATCGATGAACTATACTACGAATTTAGAGAGGACTTTCAGGTAACTAGTAGGGATTCCAAACATAATAGCTGGAGGAAGTGAAGTAGGTCTGCAATAGAAGCGTTGGAGGACATAAAGATGATTTTATTGAATATGTATTAGGAGGTATTTGTGATTGCAAGAATTAAAAATAGTTTTGTGTCAGGAAATAAAGTATTGTGGTTTGTTTGATATGAAAGGTTTGTTGCCTTATAATATTAGAAGAGAATGGTCATTACAAAGAAATAATATAAGATATGATATCGTGATAACAACAGCGGTTAACCAAAAGTTTATAATAATAAAGGCATCAAAGTTGGTTAAATTTTCTAAAGTTTATGAGCTCTTGTCAGAAATCCTTAAATATGAATGTTTATATGATGGTAGATTTTTTTGTTATGAACAAATTAGAGGTGGATGGCATTGACAAGAGTGTAGATATTAAACCATATATGTTATCGTACTATAGTGGGACAAGGAGTTATTTTATTCTTAGCCAACCCATGAATGACACTGTGTATAAAAGGGGATTTTGTGCATGGGAAAGATATAATAAACAAGTATTGAATGTTAATCAGATGTTCTATTATATTGGTTTTTCAGAAGGAATAACTGCAGACTTAAGACTTGCGCTTTTTTCTGAAATATTTGAACCTCTTTCAGAGTTTTTGAATAGTGAAAATAAAATACAACTTATTAATTCAAAACCTACTTTTGAAAGAAAAGAAAAGTGCCCGGCATGCGGCAATAATTACAAAATATCAAAACCAAGTGATCCGTCTTTTAATGATAAAATAACTTCTGTTGTACAGGTGTATGGCTTGGATATATTTGTAGGAGATGATGTTACTGCGGTGATAAAGAAAACTGTAAAAACAAGAAACAAAATGCTACATGTTGATGTCGAAAAGCAAGATACTTTGAATAAAGGTCAATGCGGATTTTACATTAAGAAATATGTTGAGCTATATAGAATGGTTGTATTACAAGAAATAAAGGTGTGGAATACAGAAATGAATGAAGAGTTGAAAAATTCAATATTTAAGTTCAATAAGGAGTTTCCTAATTTGAGAATAAAGAAAAGAAGGATGCATTAATAATGGAATAAACATTCGATGCAATAAAAATATCGCTATGTTAGAGATGTCAGATTTTGGATATATTATTCGGCAGACAAATTTCCCTTGACCGACTAAGTAGCGTAGGAGACGGTGTTTCAATGACGTTCGAAGAAGGTCCTCATGCATACATAGTGGAGAATGGGCGAAACATCTGTGAGGCGACCATGGTCCGCAGAAATGGAGAATTTTGTATTGTATGGTTTAATGACAAAGGAGGAGCGAAGCTGCGGAGGGAGTAGATTACTTGCATTAAACTTTTTATCAAAAATGGGGTTGACAGATGCAGCTCCCTTTGATATACTTCAAGTTGTCAACTGTTAGGTTGACGATTGACATGGTAAAAGCCGTGTCAGGCAGCTTACCAAATTATTAATGAATAATGTATGGTCACACAATGTAAAATAAAGTGTAAAAGTAAAAAAGCGAAAAAACAAAAAAGAGAAAACCCAAAAGTAAAAGTAAATTATAAGAAAGTGCGGTTGAGAATGATGAATGAAAATGAAAAGGTAAGTTTCGGAAAGTATATTGAAGTATTAAGAAAAGAGAAACAAAAATCACTGCGAGAAACAGCAAAAGCAATCGAAGTATCTCCACAGTTTTATAGCGAAGTGGAGAAAGGCAGAAGAAGTGCTTTCACAAACGAGAGACTTGGAAAGCTGGCGGCTTTTCTACTCTTAGACGAAAACCAGACTTATACACTTTATGATATAGCGGCCAAAGCTAGAACGGTAAACGATGTTGTAATACCACAGGACTGTGTGGACTATGTTTCTACGAACTCCTATGTAGTCGAGGCTTTGAGATTATCAAAAGAAACGGGGGCTGGCGAAGCGGAATGGCAGGTGCTTCTTGACGAATTAAGAGCTCGAAAGGGGTAGTTGAAGCTTATGTATGAACCAGAATTCAGATGTCAGAAAAACGGAGTGCCAATACTGTCACACAAAGAAATTGAAGATGATGCGAAAAATTTCATAAAGGATTTTGATGTAGAGATTTTAGAAAGGCCGAGAGAATTGGATATTGAAAGGTTTGTGGAATATTATCTCAGGCTGTCTTTGGATTATAACAATCTGAGCAACTGCGGACTAATTCTTGGGAGAATGGTGTTTAATGACACTGACAAAATACCAATTTATGATGCTGAAAGAGGACGAACAGAATACATATCTGCTGAGCGTGGAACGAAAAGGACACTGACGACAGACCATGACTGGCTTGAGCATCAGGCAAAATACTTCAGCGCCGCTATTCTGATGCCGAGAAAGGCAATGAGGGTGGTATGCGGGGATGAAGCCATAAGAAGGAATCTGACGGCGGAGGCTCCGGGATTTGAGGAGATTTTTCTTGCAAACCATGTAGCAGAGGTATTCAATGTATCGGTGGAGTCTGCAAGAATCAGGATTAAGCAGTTGGAGTATGATTTTAAACCTGTCATGCATAATAATCCTCCCATATTTACAATAGGGTATCCAGAACAGGTATTTTCGCTTTAACAAAAGTACCTCGGAAGAGGTGCTTAAAAAATCCCCCAAGCGTCAATCAAGAAGTTGACGAATATTTTTATAAAAAAAGAAAAATAGAACTAAAATTGGCTATAATTTAAAGAATGAATATATTTGAAAAAAATTCAAAACTATAAAAATAATGGATTGAAAAAAGAAAATATGGAATATAAATCAAAATTCAAAATATATAGACAAATATTCCAAATAGTATACAATTAAGGAGTAAGGCACAGACAGCCAATTTTATCCACGAGGAGGTAATATGATGGAATTTGACCGAACAAAACTAATGACAAATATAACAGCGCTTATAAAAGAAAAGGGCATGAGGATTGGAGAACTAGAAAACAGGGTAGGTATCAGTGCTGGATATATTTCAAAGATGACCAAAGCAGAGAATGAGTCAATGCCGGGAATTGACCTCATTTACAAACTTGCACAGGAGCTTGAGGTCAGCGTGGAGGCATTGGTATGTGGCGATTTTAACAAGTCAAATGACAATCTGCTGTTTCTGATACGGTTTCTGCATTCTTTGGAAGAGGATGCCAGCATCCACAGGGATGAATGGAGACAGTTTGCAGATTATAACGCACTACGGACAGAGTACGATTTCCCAGCGCTTCCAATGATGGCAGAAACATTGGAAGAAAGGGATGCGGCTTTCCGTTATGTATCGGGGTTTAGGATGGATGCAAAATTGACCGTTACAAATGATAATTTCTACGCCTTTGTTTCTGGCATCGGTCCGCTTGTACTTTTTAAATTGGAAAACCATCTGCCGGAAGGGCGAAAGACAGAGTTGGAACTGTATGCTATTAACATGGGCAATAGTGATGAGCAAGTTATACCAATGTGTTCATCCCTTGACAGCGATGGGGAGATTGCACCTTATCTTATGGACCCGTACAACTGCCTACTGCGGCATTCAAAGGATATACAAATATCAGAAGAAACCAGAAGCCTGATTAATGGATACCTGAGAAGCCGTGATCCATCCGAACTTCCGTTCAATTAAAGGGGGTATGATATATGGAAGTATGCCAGACCGGGATTAAGAAAATCATCAGCCGCAGCGGCAGGAAAAAAAATTGGGATGTCCTGTCTGCGGATTCAAAAGACTAATAGATGCAGATGAAAATAATAAATCAGAACTGATTGCAGAGGAACAGATACCGGATGGGTGGCACCCAGACTATTCCCAAAAGTGTCCACAATGCAAAAAACAGATAGGGATAAGGAAGGTAGGTTAATACCTGTACAGAGCGCGATGCGATATAATGACATACGAGCCTGACAGATAGCTTTTTAAAGTTATTTGTCAGGCTCGTATATCATTTTTGATATTAAAACGGAGAATAAGTGATTAAGTGAAAAAGGTCAGGTTATGGAATAACTTGTCATAAAAATGAATATTATTTGCCTGAGCCGGTTTGAGGTTTCATTGCACAACCCCTCCTGAAAGCTCCATAAAACAATGCATACCCGCGCATTTTTTTATTTCCACGCTTTAACAGACACTCATTGTTGCCTGTCTTATACTATTATTATATGTATGGCGGGGAAATATGTCAATTAGTTTTCAAATCTTTTATGTCTGTAACAGTTCAACCTAGGACTTTGCATTTACTGCAAAGTCCGTAAGAACGAGTAAATTCAGCCAGAGAATCCAGCCCTTTGCCAAAGGCAAACTTTAAATGGGCTGGA
>DEPD01000197.1:8423-9971 GCA_002358575.1 Lachnospiraceae bacterium UBA3401
AACAGGAAGCCGGAGGCTGAATTGTTACGTCTGTCTATTTTTTCAGAGTTTCAAGAATGTTGTTGCATAACTCAGGATATTCATTTATCAGGTCGTCATATTTCTTTTTGACGTTTTTAAGTTGGTGGGTGTCTCAATGGTCGTTGTTTAAACTGGCATCTCCAGTAATTTCTATCAGTTTTTCCAATAACTGACAATATAAAACATGATAGTGATGATTATATAAATCCGTCACTTTTTCCTTCGTCAGTCTAAGCCGTTTTCAAATAGCAGAGTATGTCATTCCCTTTGTTTCTCTAAGATAGATAAGACTGGAAATCGTTCGCTTACGGAATCTCTCTCGCAAGGGTGGTAAATCTAATAAAAACTGTTCCGGCAATCCTGGTTCCCCATTTCGGTATTCACTTAAAATAGCAGCGTATTCTTTTTCAAAATAAGCCAGTACATATTTCATGCCACGATAACATTCGTATGCTTTTAACGAAATTTTTTTGAAATATGTGGTGTCTATATGACCATGTACAATGGACAGATGATTTACATAGTAATTCAATTTTAACGACAGAATTTTGTAATAGTCACCAGTAATTGTATCCGCCGAAAGACCATATTTTTTTGCTATCTTTGCAAAGCTGTTGTTATCTACATCATGAAGCAGCCAAACTTTATATCTACGTTCATTCTTCATAATGTTTTTATATGGAATGTCGTTCAACATAACAACCCCCCAATTCTCTTAAAGAGTATATTTACACTCTTTAAGAGTACGATATAAAAAATGTTATGTCAAGAAAAAAGTAATTGATTAATGTTTATTATTTAATAATTCCAGTCGTTTATCAATTGCTGCCGAGATTACAGCCATATCATCGGGAGAAAGCTGTTCGATTTTTAATTTTAGCTGTTCAATTTCTGAAAGATCCTTTTGCAGTGCATCTAATTCTGATTCAAAAAGATACTCCGGTTTCACTTTTAAAATTAAACATATACTTTTAAGTTTAGGCACACTTGGCAATCGCTCGCCACGTTCATACTGTTTCCATGTACTATCAGAGCAGTCACATAATTCAGCAGCTTCTTCAATCGTGAGCTTTCGATATTCTCTGATTTCTTTGATACGATTACCAAAACCTTTTCTATCTTTCATAAATATTTCACTTTCCATAAGAGTATTTTATTACTCTTAAAGCATATTCCAGATAACAGATAATCAACAGGAGCATATAGAGTTGATTGTACTCTTTAAGAGTTTATTGAACGCAATAACATGATGTTAGAGTCAAAAGGTTAACTTATAGAATAGTTGTTAGAAATTGCATAATAAATAGATTAAAAATTTATTTTAATCAACACTTTCCAATCTTATTTTTGGTTGAAATTGAATAATTTATTTTCCAAAATACTTCTTGTAACCTTGACATAATGGCAGAAGGATTTTATTTGCATATTTATGGATAATTTGAATTTTATTGTGGTATTTTATTAATTGAGTATAGAAGGTTTATCTTCCCTACCCGCACGTTGGGTACCCGTCAGCTTTGCTGACAT
>DEPD01000197.1:10371-10553 GCA_002358575.1 Lachnospiraceae bacterium UBA3401
GCAGGCAGCTTTAGCTGCATACTCCTTTCCGTGTCTGTGTGCATAAAAAACAGAGAATAGGATGAAAAATCCTGTTCTCTGCTTTTTGATTCATTCTTTCATAAAATCATCTTTCAAATTAATAAACAATTTTTTTTGATGAAAGCTCTAATCGTTTTTCAACAGGGACTGCCCGAATTAAC
>DEPD01000196.1 GCA_002358575.1 Lachnospiraceae bacterium UBA3401
ATCACTTATTTTCCTACAATTCCTTATTCATTTTCTCCGGGGTTATATCCAAAATTCTTGATAAGAAAATCACTGTCACGCCAATCCTTTTTCACTTTCACCCAAAGTTGAAGGTTGATATGCTGCTCCAACAAATCTTCAATTTCAGAGCGCGCCATGGAGCCAATCTTTTTGAGCATCTGTCCGCTTTTTCCAATAATGATTCCCTTATGTGAGTCCCGCTCACAGATAATCGTCGCATTGATATCAACAATTTTTTTGCCGTATTTCATAGATTCGATTGTCACTGCCACACCATGCGGAATCTCTTCATCAATACTGCGCAATACTTTTTCCCGAATAAGCTCTGCCACAATTTGCCGTGTAGGTTGGTCTGTAATTGTGTCCTCATCATAAAATGCAGGACCTTCTGGCAGATATTTCATAATCTGTGTAATCAGAACATCTGTATTATCTTTCTTTAATGCCGACACAGGTACGATTTCCGCAAAGTTAAGTTGTTTTCTGTATATATCTATATATTCGAGAAGTTGTTCTTTTTTTACGGTATCAATCTTGTTAATCACTAAAATAACAGGTGTTTTTACTTTTTTCAGCTCTTCGATAATATGCTGTTCTCCCGCTCCAATATAGTCGGTTGGCTCCACCAGCCACAGAACCACGTCTACTTCCCGTAAACTGTGCTCTGCTACATTTACCATATAGTCTCCTAGCTTATTTTTTGCCTTGTGAATCCCTGGTGTATCCACAAAGACAATCTGTCCCTCATCAGAAGTATACACAGTTTGTATACGATTTCTTGTGGTCTGTGGTTTCTTGGAGGTGATTGCAATCTTCTGTCCAATCAGACAGTTCATCAGCGTCGATTTTCCCACATTCGGTCTGCCAATCAATGCAACAAACCCTGACTTATGCGTTTCCTTCATCATACCATTTCCTATTCTAATTTTATTAATGGAATAAATTTTCCACTTTCATAAACAAATCTTTATTTTCCTCAATTGACTGACCGTTGCCCACCACGCAGACAGCCTCCTCCGCCATGATCGCATCGAGATAACCTGCCAGTCTTCTAATATCATCTTGGCTGCAAGAAAGTACCTCGTCGCGCTCATGTTGTACTTCTGCAAAATCTAGGTTGGTTAAATATGCACCGGAAGAACGGCTTCCCTTGACAGCCGGCGTCATCGGCACATCCATATCGCTGACAGCACCGATAATATACTTTGTCATTGTGCGCTCATCCGCGGTAAATTCTCTTAAATAATCGCTTGTTTTCTCAAAAATGTCAACTGTTTTTTTCAGGTTTGGATCTCTGTATGACACAAGGTAACTGTCTCCTGTCTTCCCAAAGTTGCACATGCACCCATAGGCACCGCCTTTGACGCGCACATGAATCCAGAGATAATCATACCGCAGCATCACCTTTAACACACGCAGCGCACCTGTGTACGCATAGTCTGTATTTTTCCTGTAATTTCCAGCTCTGCACACATACTGAATCTGCGCTGAGGTAGAAAACGCTTCGTTTTTCTTAGCAGTCGAAATTGCAAAAAGTTCCTTTTTCACTGGCACAGTAAAAAGTTTTGCTTTCATTGAAGGCACGAGGTCTTTTATGCACGCAAATCCTTCCTCGGTGGCAGTGATGTCAACCAACAGATTTTCTGGCCGGAAAATACATTTTGCCAACTCCTCCAACTTCGCAACCAGCTCTTTTTTGTTGGCATCAAAGTTCTCTGTCAACTGCTCAAGCATACGATAACATGGCAGACCATTCACAAGCTCTGACACTGCTGCTGTCTCACTAAAGTATGACATTGCCCGCACTGCGGCAAATGTATGCCCAGAGGAGAGCAGATTCGCCTGCATAATCGACTTTAGCTCCTCAAGAATTTCAAGAATCCTGCTCTCGTCTGTAAACTTTGAGGCAGTCATAATCTCTGTCATCAGTGCAAAGGCAACCGGCAGTTCATCATACATTGCCTTTGTCTTCACCTCAAAGGTAAGCTTGTACTCATCAAGCTTCTTTGCATTCACGTAAGTATTCACACTACTCACAATATCCCCTGTATGGATATTAATTTCATTGCAAAGCTCACCATAACTGTATTGTTCTGTATCAATATATCCTAGTACATTTTTCAAAATTCCAATATAGGAAAACAACTCCGCAGGAATATTGGCAGCATCAAAGATAAACTTAATATAGCCAATTCCATTTGTCTGTATCTCATGAAACAAAATCTTTGTATCCCCAATATTGCGGACTTCATTGACAAAATCCTCTGCTTCTTTTTTCATGTCCTCACGCTTTAACATTGGTATCAAAGCAAGTTTCTCTGGTGCTTCCTCCTCTTCCTGGTATGTGCGCAGCGCCTTTGTATCCGCAACAATCTGCGCAAGTTCCTCCGCAGATAAGCCTGCCTTATATGCGGCAAGTTTCTCTGTCAGTTCTCGCTCTTCCTTTGCGGTAAGACCTTCTTTTGGTGCCACCACCAAAATAGATTTGTGCTGATTGTTGATTAAATATTTCTCAATTAGATTTTCAAAATAATTTGTATGAATCTTTTCCTTTAAATCCTTAAAAATACCAATTGCCTCAATCATATCAAACGGCATGTGGTCATCATACAGCCAAGAATCAAACATTTGCAATCCGTACATCAACCCTTTTGGATAGGAACCAAAATCTGCTTCTCTGTACCGGAACTCATAATAATTCAAACCTGCAAGCAGAGACTTCTTGTCAATTCCTTCTTTCACAATGCGGGCAAGTTCACTCTCAATTGTCTGAACAAAATCATCTTTCTGAGAAGCATTTGCATTTTTTGCCACAATAGAAAAATACGGCTGATAAATCTCATTATTATACACAGAATAAACCTCTGTTCCAATATTTTTGTGAATCAGCGCAAGTTTTAAAGGAGCCGCAGACGCAGAACACAACGCGTACTCCAAAATCTCCATCGCATAATACAGTTCTTTGTCAAGACTTGTCCCCACAACTGTATTGTATGAGAGATACGTATTGTCTTCCAAAGACTCGCCCTCCATAATTGGATATTCCTTGTATGCCTCAACCGGCTTTGCAAAAGCCTCCTGCTGTTTTAACGCTGAGTCTATCTCTAACTTATCAAATCGACTTAGGTAATTCTCATCTATCCATTCCAACTTCTCTGCCATATCCATGTCTCCATAAAGATAGAGATAGCTGTTTGATGGGTGATAATATCTTCTGTGAAAATCCAAAAATTGCTCATACGTAAGTTCTGGAATCACCTTGGGATCTCCACCAGATTCCACTCCATACGGCGTATCTGGAAACAAGGAATTAAACACTTCCCTGTCGTGCACTTCATCTGGCGACGAGAAAGCTCCTTTCATCTCATTGTAGACAACACCATTCAGTGTGAGCGGACTGTCTATATCCTCCATCTCGTAATGCCAGCCCTCCTGCTGGAAAATCTTCTTTTCTTGATAAATATTAGGATAAAAAACCGCATCCAGATAGACATGCATCAAATTCTGAAAATCCTTGTCATTACAGCTTGCAACAGGATAGACAGTCTTGTCACTGTATGTCATAGCGTTCAAAAATGTGTTGAGCGACCCCTTTACAAGCTCTACAAAAGGGTCCTTGACTGGAAAATCCTTGGAACCGCAAAGTACAGTGTGCTCTACAATATGTGGTACACCTGTGGAATCCGTAGGCGGCGTGCGAAAGCCAATATAAAATACTTTATTTTCCTCCTTATTTTGCAGCAGTGCTACCCTTGCACCTGTCTTTTTGTGCCGCAAAAGCCAACTCATAGCACCAATATCGTCAATCTGTCTGTTCTCAATCACTTCGTAAGCTGTCAAATCTTCAATTTTTTTCATTTTATAATAATCCTTTCTATATCTATATGCTCAGTGCTAACAATGCAAGTTTTGAGATAGAAAAATCTTCTATCATCACCTCACTCTGCATTGTCTTGTCGCGATATTCCTTGCAAAACTGCCCTATCGAACATGCTTTGTGCACCCATTTTTCCTTTATTTTACCACCGAATCCCTTTGCGGAAACCTTGTAGTAGACCCGCACAGTCAATCTTAACTGTTCAAAAATGCGATAGGAAAACGCGCTCTCCGATATCTCTAAAATATGCTCTGCCATCTTTTTATTTAAGTCTATCTCCCGCGCAATATGTGCGCTGATCACGGCCTTAAACTTAAACGGCACATCTTCCTTATCCATCATCTCTGCGTATGTCAGTTCTCTGCCAAAATAAACACAATTCGTATCTTGAATCACATATTTAAAATCATTATTGTGTATCTCCATGTACGTCTCCCTATTGTGCAATATAGTCAATTCGATTTGCAGAAAACTCCATTGCCTCCCGCACTTCCTCCTCAGAGATGTCAAGTTCCTGCGCAACCTCTCTCACTGTGACTTTCCGAAGAAGACTGTCATACAACTCTCTTGCCTTGTCATTCACATCATTGACCTTGTTCAGCACATTCTCGTCAAACTGACGATTATCTGAATCCTCACTGATAAGCTCCTCCATGGCATCCATAATCATTTTACCAATAAAACGCTCTACTTCGTCAACGTTCTCCACACATTCCAGCATCGTTACGGCTGCGGCAGCAGCAACATTTCCCTCACCAATCAAGTCCTCTACAAGTGCTCCCTGCCCTGCATAAAGTTTGGAGATCTCTACCACTTGTGGCAAAAAAATTTCTATCAATTTCTCCTGCGCATTTTTGTCACCAGCAAGTGCAGACATCATCGCCGCACGTTTTTCACCATCTGACACAGGCGGAAGTTCTCTTAGCTCTGTCAAATACATTTCCAAGAAATTAACATCCTCTCCCGAGAGATTTTCCTCCAAATCTCCTGACTCATCAATGCCAATATGATGATTCCGAAAATAATCCTGAATCAGAGTCATCTGACCCGCATCTAGCTTCCACTGCCCAAACGCCTCCTCAAGTTGCTCATTTGTCAGCATGTTTTCCTGAAGCCGCGCAGTGTCTCTCAACTCCTCAAGAACCTGTGCAAAATTTGTATGATTCAACTCCATGCCTGCATGATTCCCCTTTCTTATTATGATATCTCAAAATCCATTCACTTGACATGTGTATGCGTAAAAAGGTGATCCTGGCAATACTCATAGTTTCCATTACACTTGGAGCAAAAGCGAAATTCCGCCTCTGGATTGTCTTCGCTGTTCTTTCCACAAATCGCACATTTGTGCTTTGCAACGCTCGCTGGCTTTGCCCGCTTCACTTCCCGATTATAATCGTGTCGTCTCTTAACCTGCCGCGGCGAAATGCGCATTCCAATTCCACTTCGTGTCATAAAGAAAAATATAACAAAATTTAAAAGAGACGCACCAATAATAATCTTACCTACAATATCACTCTGCAAAAATTGGATGCCCAGAAGCACTGCATATGCAATTCCCATCCACTTCACTTTAATGGGAATAATAAACATTAACAATACTTGCACATCTGGAAATGTCGCCGCAAATCCCAAGAAAATAGACATATTGACAAAATATGTGCTGAAACTGCGTGCCACAAGCAGAAAGTAAGTTCCTGTTCCATATAAGATTGTTCTCGCCTCATAGGAGCGGACTCCAGGGATATAGCTGATTCCCATAATCAAAAAGCTTCCCATTATCGTAAAGAGCATTCCCATAAGAAGATAAACATTGTAATAGAATGTTCCCCATGTGCGCTCAAGATTTGTCCCCACAGAATAATAAAACATTAACATTACAATTGTCAAAAGATCCAGACTCGACGGTGGTATAATAATCCATGTGACAAGCCGCCAAATCTGGCCATGCAGTATCAAATATGGATTTAACGTCAGAAAATCCACAATTGCCGGATTTACAAATTGCATTGCATATCCCAACACATACCCCAATATCAAGTACAGGGACAGATTAGGTATCGCGTATTTTCCAAACTTCCGCTCCATTTTATTCAGAAAATTCATTTTTACACTCCTGCCTTTCACCTTTAAAATTCACTTGTCTTTCCAGTATATCATTCACAACAAAAAATGTAAACCAATCTAAATTTAACCAATGGAAAAATAATACTTTTTTTAGATTTACAGTATTATTTTCGCCAGTTTCTTCATACATATATAACAATTTCTTGTTTGTCCCAAAAAAATTTCGTTAAATTTTTCCAAAAAAGTATAAAGTTTTCACGAACTTTTAATCAAGTGGTTTATTGCGTTTTGCGTGCCACTGTCGTATAATAGCAGATGTATGTTAAAAAAGTCGAGTTATTTTCATTATATATAGTTCCTATATATTTATTTTAGAAAGGCATGGTTATTTACATGAATAAAAATAAAAAAGATTTCTATACACTAGGAATTGATATTGGCTCTACCACGGTAAAGGTTGCCATCTTAGATACAGGACACAACCTGCTCTTCGCTGACTACCAACGTCACTACGCCAATATCCGTGAAACACTCTCTTCGCTTTTGCAAGACGCATATGCAAAACTTGGTAACTTAACACTTCATCCAATGATAACTGGTTCTGGTGGGCTGACACTTGCCAACCACTTAGGCGTACCTTTTGTGCAGGAAGTTATCGCTGTATCCACCTCACTGCAAGAACTTGCACCCAAGACAGACGTCGCAATTGAACTTGGTGGAGAAGACGCCAAGATTATTTATTTTGAAGGCGGCAATGTAGAACAACGCATGAATGGCATCTGCGCCGGTGGTACAGGCTCCTTTATCGACCAGATGGCTTCTCTTATTCAGACAGATGCCTCTGGCCTAAACGAATATGCAAAAAATTATAAATCGCTCTATACAATTGCGGCGCGCTGCGGCGTGTTCGCCAAAACAGATATTCAGCCCTTGATTAATGAAGGCGCAACCAAAGAAGATTTGTCAGCTTCTATTTTTCAGGCGGTGGTCAACCAGACCATCAGCGGACTTGCCTGCGGAAAACCGATCCGCGGTCATGTGGCATTTTTGGGCGGACCGTTACATTTTCTCTCCGAATTAAAAACTGCGTTTATTCGTACTTTAAATCTGGACGAAGAACACATTATTGACACTGAAAACTCCCATCTTTTTGCTGCTATTGGCTCGGCACTTAATGCCAAAGAAGAAGTCCATTTTTCTATGTCAGAAATGGTAGAGAAACTTTCTTCTGACATCAAAATGGAATTTGAAGTTGCCCGTATGGAACCTCTGTTCGCAAGTGAAGCAGAATACAACACTTTTCAAGAAAGGCATGGTTCTTACCATGTTAAGAATGCAAGTTTAAGTGACTATCATGGAAAATGCTTTCTAGGCATTGACGCAGGGTCTACCACCACTAAGATTGCTGTTGTCGCAGAGGACGGAACATTATTGTATTCATTCTACAGCAATAACAACGGAAGCCCATTAAATACAGCAATCGCTTCTATACAGGAAATCTATCGTCTGTTGCCCGCGGATGCCTCCATTGTCCATTCCTGCTCTACAGGATATGGCGAGGCGTTGTTCAAAGCGGCTTTTATGCTGGACGAGGGCGAAGTTGAGACTGTGGCGCACTACTATGCCGCTGCCTTTTTCAATCCTGCTGTAGACTGCATTATTGATATTGGCGGTCAGGATATGAAATGTATTAAGATTAAAAAACAGACGGTAGACTCCGTGCAGCTTAACGAGGCATGTTCTTCTGGCTGTGGTTCCTTTATTGAAACCTTTGCAAAATCCTTAAATTACAGTGTACAGGATTTCGCTCAAGCAGCGCTTTTTGCCAAACATCCAATTGATCTAGGCACGCGCTGCACTGTATTTATGAACTCTAAAGTAAAGCAGGCCCAAAAGGAAGGCGCTGAAGTCTCTGATATCTCTGCTGGTCTTGCTTACTCTGTCATTAAAAATGCCTTGTTCAAAGTTATCAAAGTTTCTGATGCGAGCGAACTTGGCAAAAATATTGTTGTTCAGGGCGGAACGTTCTACAACGATGCAGTTCTGCGCAGTTTTGAAAAGATTGCAAACTGTGAAGTCATTCGCCCTGATATTGCAGGTATTATGGGCGCATTTGGCGCTGCACTCATCGCAAGAGAACGCTATCAATCTTCTTTGGAAAAATCGACCACTATGTTAAGCATCGACCAGATTAATGAACTTGCTTTCACTACTTCGCTGGTAAAATGCAAAGGCTGTACTAACTCCTGCCGTCTGACAGTCAACAAATTCTCTGATGGCAGAAATTACATATCCGGCAACCGCTGTGAGCGCGGTCTAGGAAAAACAAAGACAGACAATAACATTCCAAATTTATTTTCATACAAACTTGAGCGTCTCTTTTCCTACACACCGCTTTCTGAAAGCGAGGCAGCGCGCGGACGCGTCGGCATTCCAAGAGTTTTGAACATGTATGAGAACTATCCTTTCTGGTTTACGTTCTTTACAAAGCTAAAGTATCAGGTGGTACTCTCACCGCTGTCAAACAGAAAAATTTATGAGATGGGCATTGAGTCCATACCGAGCGAATCCGAGTGCTATCCCGCCAAACTTGCGCATGGTCATGTGGAATGGCTCATAAAACAAAACGTGGACTTTATCTTCTATCCCGCGCTGTTTTATGAGCGAAATGAGTTTGACGAGGCGAACAATCACTACAATTGTCCGATTGTCACTTCTTACTCTGAAAATATTAAGAACAATGTGGAGGCGATTGGACGCGGCGAAGTTGTATTTAAAAACCCGTTTATGTCCTTCCGCGAGCCATCTTTAATTTTGCAGTCCTTAGAAAAAGAATTTCCTGATATTCCTGCTGACGAGTTAAAAGAAGCAGTCAATACAGCATGGCAGGAACTAGACAGTGTTCGGAAAGATATGAGCAGAAAAGGCGAGGAGGTTCTCGCCTACCTTGAGAAAAACCATGTGCGCGGCATTGTGCTTGCCGGTCGCCCCTACCATATTGACCCAGAAATCAATCATGGTATCCCTGAGTTAATCAATTCTTATGGAATTGCAGTACTCACAGAAGACGCGATATCACACTTGGCAAAACCAGAGCGCCCGCTAATTGTGTCTGATCAGTGGATGTATCACTCAAGACTTTATGCCGCGGCAAGCTATGTCAAAACGCGGGACGACTTAGACTTAATCCAACTGAACTCCTTTGGCTGTGGACTCGATGCTGTTACCACCGACCAAGTGAACGATATCTTAACTGATTCAGGCAAAATATATACCTGCCTAAAAATTGATGAGGTAAACAATCTTGGTGCGGCACGCATTCGTATTCGCTCCTTACTCTCAGCTATTCGCGTGCGCGAGGAACGCCACCAAGAGCGAACCATTCATCCAAGCAGCATGAAAAGAGTCCTTTTTACAAAAGAAATGCGCAAAAATTATACAATACTTTGTCCTCAAATGTCACCGATTCACTTTGATTTGTTGGAACCCACATTCCGAAGATGCGGCTACAATCTGGTCGTGTTAAACAATGACAACAGGGGCAGTATTGACATGGGCCTAAAATATGTAAATAATGACGCCTGCTATCCATCTTTGTTGGTAGTTGGACAGATAATGGAAGCAGTCCTTTCAGGCAAATATGATACAGATCATCTCGCTGTTGTAATGTCACAGACTGGCGGTGGATGCCGTGCAACAAACTATATTGGATTTATTCGCCGTGCATTGGAAAAAGCAGGATACCAACATATTCCGGTTATCTCTATCAATCTTTCAAAATTGGAGAGCAACCCGGGCTTTCAACTAACGCCAATGCTTTTATTGCGTGCGGTCTACGCGGTTAATTTTGGTGATATCTTTATGCGGTGCGTCTATAGAATGCGTCCTTATGAAGCGGTTCCAGGCTCTGTTGACGCAGTACACCAAAAATGGATTAAAAAATGCTGTGATTTTCTTGGCCGTAAATATATGTCCTACAACACTTACAAAAAAATGTGCCGTGAAATGATTGCAGAGTTTGATGCGATTCCTATATTAGATATCAAAAAACCACGGGTAGGTATTGTTGGCGAGATTCTAGTCAAGTTTTCCCCTGCCGCAAACAACCGGCTTGTAGAGCTTCTGGAACATGAGGGCGCAGAGGCAGTTGTACCCGACTTGATGGATTTTATGTTTTACTGCTTTTATAATCAGCTCTATAAAGCAGAGAATCTTGGCACCAGCAAGAAAGCTGCGAAACTTAGCAAAATTGGTATCAAGGCAATTCAGGCACTTAGAAAACCAATGAGTGAAGCTTTTGATGCAAGTAAGCATTTTATTCCGCCCGCTGATATTTATGAGACGGCAAAAAATGCAGCGGAAATTGTCTCTCTCGGCAATCAGACAGGCGAGGGCTGGTTTCTCACAGGAGAAATGCTTGAACTGCTCCATACAGATACACCTAATATTGTGTGCACACAACCTTTTGGCTGTCTGCCAAACCACGTTGTTGGCAAAGGAGTGATTAAAGAGCTGCGAAAGCGCCACCCAGAAGCCAATATTGTCGCCATCGACTATGACCCAGGCGCCTCGGAAGTGAATCAGTTGAACCGCATCAAACTGATGCTCTCCACTGCTCAAAAGAATCTAAACAGTGCTATGGAAATACCCGAACCACTTGAGGCACCAAGCACATTAGAAGCAAAAGAAATTAAAAATACAATACAGCAGAATGCAAATAATAGTCCTTCAGACAACACAATTCAAGGCGCTTCAACCAGTCAGAACAAACATTCTCGCAAAAAGCGTTCTAAAGGCAGAAGAAAAGACAACACAAAAAACAAATCTGCATAAAAAACAGGGCCAAAAGCCCTGTTTTTTCATTTCTTTGCAACTACTCTACTATCTCCATATAAATCTGATATGCCCGATACTCTCCCATCTCAACAGGCATTGGCAAACCTGCTGCCATCAATGCAGAGCCGTAATAATATGTCCCCTTCTCTGCGTCCTTGTAGACTGCTTCTGGATTTAACCCCTTCAACCGTACATAATTTACAGTCATATTTCCGTGTATCTCCTGCATGACCACACTAAGCAGCACTTGCTTTTTGTTCTCCGAGATAATTGCCCATGCCACATACGCATCTACAAATGGATTGGACAAGCGATAGTAATCCCCTTTGCAAATCAGCGCCTCATATTTTTTATAGCGTACAATCTGCTCTTTAATCTCTTCCTTTTCTTCGTTGGAGAGTGTCTCAGGATTTAACTCATATCCAAACGTGCCCGCCATTGCAACCACGCCCCGCGTATTTAGGCTGACATTTCTTCCTGTCTGGTGATTTGGCACCGCAGACACATGTGAACCAACCACAGAAACCGGATAAAAGAACGACGTACCATACTGAATACGCAAGCGATCAACCGCATCTGTATTGTCACTGCACCAAATTTGTGGTGTATAGTACAACATTCCTGCGTCAAATCTGCCTCCTCCTCCGCTACAGCCCTCTATTAACATATCTGGATAACACTGCATCAACCTTTCCAGAAAATCATACACGCCGAGCACATAATCATAAGTCACTTTTCCCTGTGCATTCTCCATAGAATATATATCCGTGAGGCTTCGATTCATATCCCACTTTACATACGCAATATTTCCTTGGTCAAGCACACTGCAAATCTGGTCAAAGATATAATCCCGCACGTCTTTTCTGGAAAAATCAAGCACTAACTGATTTCGTGCCCGAATGGGTTTTCTTCCTGGAATCTGAATTGCCCAGTCAGGGTGATTGCGATAGATATCACTGTCCTCTGAAACCATCTCTGGCTCTATCCAAATACCAAACTTTATCCCAATGGCATTGATGCGCCGAATCAGTTCTCCCAGCGTACAGCCAAGTTTCCTCTCGTTGACTTGCCAGTCACCAAGACCACTATTGTCATCATCTCGCTTACCAAACCAGCCATCGTCCATCACCACCATATCAATGCCAAGTTCCGCTGCTTCTTCCGCCAAGTGATAGATTGTCTCACCGTCAAAATCAAAATATGCTGCCTCCCAACTATTAATAAGCATTGGTCTTGACTGATGACTGTATTTTCCCCTGCAAAGATATCTTCTTATACACTGATGGTATCGCCTCGACAATGTACCAAACCCTTCGTCTGAATAGCACAAAATTGTCTCTGGTATCAGCAGTGTTTCCCCTTTATCAAGTGGATAATGGAACAAGTCACTATTAAGTCCCATCAAAGCCCTTGTCTGTCCATACTGGTCCCGCTCCGCCTCACACCGAAAATTTCCACTGTAGACGAAAACCATACCATAACAACTGCCCATGTCCTCCGTCGCATCTTTGTCCGCGATAATCACCGCGGGATTATACTGATGACTAGAAGTTCCCCTACGACTTCCAATCACCTGACATCCGTGCGCAATCCTTGTCCTCTGGAAATTACGCTCCATTGCATGGCGTCCGCAAAAGCTAACAAAATCATAATCCCCATTTATGAAATCCAGACACGCAGACGCCGCTTTTTCCACATCAATTCGCTCCAAACCAAGGTTTTTAATCTCGGCGCTTCTTGTGATAATGTCCGCTTCTTCAAGCACACCATACAAAAGTCGCACTTGCACCTTGCTGACCGAATCCTCCAACACGATCTCCAACGTTTCTGCCTCATTGTCAGCCGCATACACAGCAGGAAGTCCTTTCAATGTATATTTTCCTCTTTTTATCTCATGGCTGACATAGCGCAAATCACAGTGTTCAGAACCATCCGCATTGCGTATCACAAGAGCAATATTACGATAATCGCCCGTCCCTGCCTGCGGATACTCCTGTGGCAGGGCATCCATAGAGTACGTCCTGTCATTTCCGGCATCCGCCGGGTTCCCTGAAAAACCTCTGTCATAGTAGGTCAGCAGATAATCCATATTTCCAGAAATCCGCCCTCCATAGTACAGATGTAACAGAAAACCCAGTCGGTCCACTTTCATCTGATAAGTCGTGTGTCTTGTATTTAATGTAAAAATTTGATTATCCTGTTGAAATTGAATTGCCATACACGTTCTCCTCCCAATTTATTTTACTGCGCCGTTTACAACACCATTCAAAATCTGTTTCTGGCAGATAATATAGAAAATCAGTATCGGAATCAGTGATAACAGATAGGAGGCAAATGCCAAATTATAGTTTGTACCGAACTGTGTCTGAAAGTTTAACTGTGCCAGTGGCAATGTGTTCTGATCTGAACCTGCCATAATAACTAATGGTGTCATAACGTCATTCCAAACTGCCAGCGCTGTCAGTACCGCAACAGTTGCATGCATTGGCCGCATAATTGGGAAAATAATTTTCCAGTATGTTCTCCACGTAGATGCCCCGTCAACCTTCGCTGCCTCCTCAAGCGCCATTGGAATATTCACCAGATAACCTGAGTATAACATAATATTCATCGGCATGTAAAATACAACATACAAAATTATTACACCAAACCAGTTCGCCAGACCCAATTCCGCTGTCTGCTTTGCCAATGGCATCATCAAAATAGCGAACGGAACAAACATACCACTTACAATAAAGAGATACACAAAGCTGTAAAATTTGCTGTGACTTTTATTTCGACCAAGTGCATAGCCCATCAAAGAGTGAATCGCTATGGACAATACCACTGTTAAAAGAGTAATCAAAAGACTGTTTTTTAAAGAGTTCCAAAAATCTGTCACACGCATTGCCTCTCTGAAATTATCAAGACTCCATGTCTTTGGAAGAGACAGAATACCACTGACACTGTTTGTCATCTCTGCAGGCTGTTTAAATGCAATAATAATTGTCATATACAGCGGAAATGCAATCGCAGAAAGCCCTAGAATCAACACAACCATCGCTGTCCAGTTTGTTTTCTTATTCATTATACTTTCCTTCATTATAACTGCTCCTCCTTTTTACCAGTAAATTTCATCTGTGCCACAGAAACCGTCACGATTACGATAAAGAATATAACTGCGTTGGCACTCTGGAATCCAAACTGTCCGCCTGACATACCATTATTGTAAATCAAATAAGAAATTGACTCTGTACTCTGTGCAGGACCACCTTTGGTCAACGCCATAATTTGGTCAAACACCATCAGGAAATTCTTCACGCTTAACACCATATTAATTGAAAAGAACGGAATAATCAGTGGAAATGTTAAATAGCGGAACTGCTTCCATCCAGTTGCACCGTCCAGTCCACCTGCCTCGTACACGTCTTCTGGCACAGTTTGCAGACCAGAAATATAAATAATTGTGTTCATTGCAACCGCCTGCCATGCACAGACAACCATAATGCCAAGCCATGCGGAACTAGGGTTTGATAAAATACTCTTGCTTAAAGAGTCAGAACCTATCATAGCGCCCATTGCAGGAAGTATATAAGTAAAAAAGTAGTTGAATATGTAACCTACAACCAGTGCACCAAGAATATTGGGAAGGAAGTATGCACCTCTAAAAAAGCTTTTTGCCCGTATTTTGCTGTTTAGCGCAAGTGCCAAAATAAGACTAATTACATTGACCACAATTGTTGTCACAACAGCAAGCTTAAATGTAAACAGATATGACTTACCGACACGCGCATCTGTAAACAGGTCTATGTAATTGCGAAATCCCACCCAGTCATAGGATCCAAATCCCTTAAAATTTGTAAAACTGTAAATCACACCGCGAATCAGCGGAATTGTATTGAAGCAAACAAACAGTGCCAATATTGGAACCGTAATCAGTAAAAATGTTGTTTTTCTCTCATTCTTCATATTTCCACGCCCCTTCTCTTAATTTCCATGCGATTTCTCGTAATCCTGTACCATGCGGATAATGTCTCTATTGTAGCGCAGCCAATCAGTGTCAAATTTCTTCAAAAATGCATCCACATCTTTTTGGAGCAGGAAAGTCTGAATCTGTGCGTCAACTGCCATCTCTGACGGATAATAGTGATCCTGATAATCTGTCATTCTGCCCTCTGCAATATGCTGATTCATACCATCTAGCATAGGAGACAGTGTAAAGTTACCCTCCTTGCACGGAATTGCTATCTGTGCGTCAATATACTGTTGCAGATTCTCTTCCGCAAGCAAAAAGTCCAAAACTTTGTATGCCGCTTCCTTGTTTTTGCAATCTGCAGTCACACAAAACTGCAAGTCAATACCAGAGTTTAATGTATTTTTTGTTGCGTCATCATTTGCTGGCATCACAAACGAATCAATATTTAAATCTGGGTTTACTGACAAAATTTGAGGAATTGCATAGCTTCCAATAGGATACATTGCCGCTTCTCCCCGCGCAAAAGCTGTACAGGCATCATTGTAATTGTAAGCAAATGGGTCTTCTAATCCATACTGCAACAAGCTTAGATATTTCTCTGATACCTCACGATACTCTTTTGCAAAATTTGTCTCACCTCTGTTTACCTGCTTTGTTACATCCGCTGGTGCAAGGCTAACTGCCATAGCATTCCACGGTGCTAGACAAGTCCAAGTGTCCTTAAATCCAAAGTAAAACGGCTGGATTCCTTCTGACTGAATCTGTGTGCACAATGTTTGTAATTCTGTCCAGCTCTGCGGAATTTCCCATCCATGCTGCTCAAACATATCCCGGTTATACAATACACCTGCTGCGTTTGCCACATAGGGAACTGCATATGTACCTTCTGTCGGAACCAACTCCAGCGCCTCGTCAATATCGCGATATGCCTGCTTAATATCTTGCAGCCCTGCGTAATCTGAGACATCCGCCAAGATCTCAGCGTCCACAAAATAGGAATAATTGATGTCCCCTCCGATTCCTATAATATCTGGGTAATCCTCACGGATAAACCTCGTTCTTAAAATGGTCATTGCGTCATTGGGGGAACTAATTTTTAGCTGAATGTCATCATGCTCCGCATTGAATTTTTCTTCCACCATCGCAAAGTAACTCGCAGCTTCCGGCTTATATTGGACAATCTCTATTTTCGTCTTTCCATTGTCGCCTGAAGCCGCACATCCCTGAATGCCCGCCGCTGCGATACAGCATAATGCTATTCCAAAGTGCCTTACTGCTTTTCCTTTCATTCTGTGTTTCCTCCTTTTTTCTTGATACATATACTTTAACATACCTTTATACTATCGTAAATGGCATGATTTTGCCATTTTTATACCTTTATGCCGTTTTTATAGAATTAACTTGAAATCAGATAGCATTTTGGTATATACTGTTTTTAAGCCACATATTAGCTTTTGTGTAGTATGTACATTTCAAGATGTTTATATATAACATTCTATACAATAATTTTATTGAAATACACATTGGACCGATTATAAATTGTAATAAATCACTTGGATTGCTCTATAAATGCAGTGATACTTTATAAATTTACCGAATCAATGACCACAGCGATATCAACATGGGCCCTTGGAATTTCTATTTGTACTTGATAATATAAGTACAAGGAAATTTCTAAGAGACTAAAAAACAAAAAGGAGCATCAAAACATGAGTGAAGTGATATTTTCCGTTTTTCCAAGTGAGAATTTTATTGATTTAGGACTGTATCAATTTGGTTGGGAGAAGTGCGATCCATCCCACTCGTTTGGACCTGCCGCGCGAAACCACTACCTTTTTCATTATTGCATCTCCGGCACTGGCATCTTATATAGCAACAACGCAAAGGGCGAATCGATTTCATATGCAATCAAAAGTGGACAAGGATTTATGTGCTTTCCAAATCAAATTAATATGTATATTGCCGACCATGACATTCCATGGGAATATGTGTGGATTGAGTTTGATGGGCTTCGCGCAAAAGAAACAATCGAATTGGCTGGGCTGAATGTGGACCAGCCGGTCTACAAAGCACGCTATAAAGATTTGGCTGATTCGATGAAGTCAGAGATGCTTTACATTATCAATCACAAAGAAGAATCTCCGTTTCACTTGATTGGACACCTTTATTTATTTATAGACAGTCTTGTGCGTTCCTGCAACCTGACACAACTCAACAAAGGAAATAGACTTCGCGATTTCTATATTCGCGAAGCCATCTCGTTTATTGAACAAAATTTTCAGAACGCGATTTCTGTAGAGGAAATCGCAGCTTCCTGCGGCTTAAACCGAAGTTATTTTGGCAAAATATTTCATGAAAATATGGGAAAATCCCCGCAAGAATTTCTGATTTCTTACCGCATGAAAAAAGCTGCTGAACTTCTAAAGCTCACCAACCTATCAATTTCCGATATTGGCAATGCAGTCGGCTATCCAAATCAACTGCATTTTTCACGCGCATTCAAACATGTATACGGCATTTCGCCAAGACAATGGCGCTTTGAACAGAATGTTCTATCAACTAACGCCAAATAGTTATTATATGCAGTTGCCCCATCCTTGGGCAACTGCGTATTTTATACGCAGACCTGTGCGGTGGAAATAAGTTGCTAAAGCAGCGCACAGATCACACGACGAGTAGGGGAAATAACTTTCCCTACTCGATAACTCATTTTATGACAATTCCTAATGGTGAAACAGCCGAATACCGGTAAAGCACATTGCCATCTGATATTTATTGCAAGTTGCAATCACATTGTCATCTCGGATAGAACCACCAGGCTGTGCAATATAACAAACACCACTTCTGTGTGCCCGCTCTACATTGTCCCCAAACGGAAAGAACGCGTCAGAACCAAGTGCTACTTCTGTCATCTGATTTAACCATGCACGTTTTTCCTCTCTCGTAAACACTTCTGGCTTTTCTGTAAAGAATTTTTCCCAGACACCATCTGCAAGCACATCCATATAATCTTCACTCATATATACATCAATGGTATTGTCCCTGTCAGCACGCCCAATTTTTTCTTGAAAAGGCAGATGCAATACTTTAGGATTCTGACGCAAAAACCAATTGTCTGCCTTGTTTCCTGCAAGCCTTGTACAATGAATACGTGACTGCTGCCCTGCACCAATACCAATTGCTTGTCCACCCTTCGCATAACACACAGAGTTTGACTGCGTGTACTTTAGTGTAATCATGGCTATCGCAAGATCTCTTTTGGCCTGCTCTGGAATTTCTTTATTTTCTGTCACAACATTGGCAAACAAAGAATCATCAATCACCAGTTCGTTCCTGCCCTGCTCAAAGGTAATGCCATAGACATCTTTTGTTTCCACCGGATTTGGAGTATAGTCAGAGTCAATTTTAATCACTGCATAATTTCCTTTTTTCTTAGCTTTTAAGAGTTCAAGCGCCTCCGGCTCATATCCCGGTGCAATAATCCCATCCGATACTTCCCGCTTAATCAGCTTTGCTGTGTCGACATCACACACATCAGATAGTGCAATGAAATCACCAAAAGAAGACATTCTGTCAGCGCCTCTCGCTCTTGCATACGCACTTGCAAGCGAAGACAAATCCCCCATATCATCCACCCAGTAAATCTTTCGCTCCACTTCATTTAACGCAAGTCCCACAGCAGCTCCAGCAGGTGATACATGCTTGAAGGAAGTCGCAGCAGGAAGTCCAGTAGCTTTTTTTAGTTCTTTGACAAGCTGCCATCCATTAAACGCATCCAAAAAGTTAATATATCCGGGCTTTCCGTTCAATACTTCAATTGGCAGCTCGCCATCTTTACTGTATATTTTCGATGGTTTCTGATTGGGATTACAACCGTATTTCAATTCAAATTCTTTCATATCCAACGCTCCTACTTATTTTTATTATAAATCTTTGACGTATATTTCCCTGTTTCAATATCAATAAACCGGATAAATAATGATACTTTATTGTCCGCATTTAGGCTATTCCATACAAGGTCGCCAAATACGTCCATATCATTTGGAATACCGACAAGCTTGGGTTCTCCCTCAAAGCTTGGCAATGGATTGCCATCTTTCATATATGTATGAATAAAATGTCCCTCACCTGCCACTGGATTACTATACGCATATGTAAAGCGGTTGCAGGCATCTGGATTTCCATTATTACTTTTTAAAATGGACATTGCATAGTTGTAGTTTCCATTCTCAATATGAAGAATCCCAGAAATTCTTGGTGTGTAGTTTGGCGCATCTGGCTCAAATTCCCTCATTCTAAGCGCCTGCTCAAATGTCTGCTGCTTATCCATCAATTCATAGATCGTGTCTGTCTGGTCCCCATTGGTCACAATGGTTTTGTTGCCAAGCACGCGGACTGGCGCATAGATAATCAAGCTGGGATCGCTTAACTTAGAAGGGTCAAATGCCTGTGTGCGAATGCCCTCTCCTTCCTCCACAAAAACGCGGTTTCTGCTGTTCTCACTTCTGCCCATAATAAAGTAAGCAATCGCAGCTTTTTTTCCGTCTTCTGTCTTACCGATAACAATTCCTCTGCCGGGATAGGCATTCTCCCGAAGCTCCTGCTCCAATGATAACATCTTCAACTCTAAAACCTCCTAAAATTAAATATTCTTCCTGCTTCCAAGATATCGGATACACACGCCATTGCAATGCAAAATATCTCCTTCCAGATTTCTTGAGAACATAATCTTATTGTCTTTATCTCTTGCAATCTCAATATCTTCATCACTACTATTTACAACCACTTCAAGAGTCTCTCCCCATCCCATTTTCTGAAGTTGAATCACACGCGGATTTTCATAGTCTGCTGGAAAATGGAAATTTCGCTCCCGCATCAGCGGTTCTTCTTTTCTAAGCTTAATCAATTGCTTTATAATCGAAATCTGTTCATTGTATTTGCCCTGCTCAATATCCTCCCAAGGCATACATCTGCGGCAGTCTGGATCAAAACCGCCTTCCATGCCAATCTCTGTGCCATAATAAATACAAACGCTGCCTGGCATCGTAAACAACAGCGCAAACAGACAATTATATACGTCAAGCCCACTTGTCACATTCCGAAGGCGTATTGTATCGTGCGAATCAAGCATATTAAATAGCACATCATTGGTTTGTTGCATATAGTTTGTATAGCAACGGTTAATCATAAATTCAAAATCTTCGCCGGTAAGACTCTTGTCCAGGAAAAAGTCCTTCATACTTCCCGCAAGCGGATAATTCATAACAGAGTCAAACTCATCTCCTCGAAGCCATGGAATCGCATCATGCCATACCTCACCCAAAATATAGATATCCGGTTTAATCGCTTTTACTGCCTGTCGAAGCTGTTTACAAAATACATGCGACACTTCATTTGCCACATCCATGCGAATGCCATCCACATCATACTTTTTTACCCATTCACAGGCGACTCCAATTAGATACTCACGCACTACCGGATTGTTGGTGTTAAGTTTTGGCATTTCATCAAAAAAGGCAAATGTATACAACTGTCCTCTCTTCGCTGCATCCCACTGATTCGACAATGGCCATTCGTTAATCATAAACCAGTCAAAGTACTTGGAATCACGCCCATTTTTTAATACGTCCTGCCACGGTTTAAAGAGATATCCACTGTGATTGAACACAGCATCCAACATCACACGGATTCCGCGCGCATGTGCCTGCTCAACAAAATTTTTCATTGTCTCATCATTTCCAAAACAATGGTCAATTTTCTCGTAATCTGTAGTGTCGTATTTATGATTGGAAGGCGATTCATTAATTGGCGTTGTATAGATTCCGGTAATTCCCAAATCCTTTAGGTAATCCAACTTGTCCGTCATACCTTTTAAATCACCGCCATAAAAGTCATGATGTCCAACTCCGCCCTCATATTTCCAAGGCTTTGTATTTTCGGGATTTAAAGATGGATCTCCGTTACAAAACCGCTCTGGAAAAATCTGATACCACACCGTCTCATTCACCCACGCTGGCACCCTATTGATATCAACAGGATTCATCCAAGGCATGGTAAAGCACTGTCTGCTCCGCCCTTTAATCTGCATCTGCTCTTCACTGACAAACCCATCTTCAAAATAATACCAGCGCTCTGTCTCTGTCACCAGCTCAAAATAGTATTTTAAGCGCTTGAAAGCTGGTTTGATTGTTGTTGTCCACCAGAGCTGATATTTTAAACGTTTCTTAAATGGAATATTTGCCTTATCCCCCGTCCATTCTTCACCGCCGCCAAGAATGCCATTTGCAAAAGGATCTCCATAAACAATATTCACTTCTTTTACATCATATCCAGTCTTAAGATTGATAATAAGTTGCTCCTCATCCAGCATATAGCAATAATTATCGACAGTTCTGTGGTATACTGACGCAAATTCCATATCTGTACCTTTTCCTTTCCTAATAACATTTTCTCTTATTTATCCACTTACACGCACTTTACCAGCCAGCACATTCTCATAATCCTCAAGATTTTTCTCCAAAAGTTTTGGCGTGTCAAGTCCATAAGGACATTTGGAGGCACACAATCCGCAATGGAGGCACTCCTTAATCTTCGCCATCTCTGCCTGCCAATCTTCTCCAAGCCAGTTTGTAGACGGAGAGCGGCGCAAAAGCTGTGAAATACGCGCACAATTATTGATTTTAATACCTTGAGGGCAAGGCATACAATAGCCACATCCACGGCAAAACTCCCCTGCCAGCTCCTTCAAGTCCTTTTCATATATTTTCTGCATCTCCTCATCCATCTTTGGCATTTCCTGTTGACAGGACAAAAACTCTGCAAGCTCAGATTCTCGTTGTACTCCCCACAAAGGCAACACGGACGGATGTTGACAAGCAAACCAGTAGCAGAGCTTTGCATTTGTCAGCAATCCGCCTGCCAATCCCTTCATGCCAAGAAAACCCATTCCTGCTTTCTCACACTTTTTGGCAAGTGCAATCTCCTTCTCCGAGGATATATATGCAAATGGAAATTGCAATGTCTCATACAGGCCACTCTCAATCGCTTCCTCCGCAACATTTAACAAATGTGCAGTGATTCCTATATGCCGAATCTTTCCTTCCTTTTTTGCCTTTATAACAGCATCATAGACACCATCTTCTTCCCATGGTCGAAAGCACCGCGGCGCACAATGTAGCTGATAAATATCAATATAATCTGTTTTTAACAGACGCAGCGAAGTCTCCAAATCCTCAAAAACCTTCTCGCCTGTCTGTGCCGTCGTCTTTGTAGCAATATAATATTTACTTCTATCAACACCTTCCAAAGCAATGCCCAGTTTCTTCTCACTATCACTGTATGCCCTAGCCGTATCAAAAAAATTCACACCGCCGTCAAGCGCCATATGTATGAGTTTCACTGCATGTTCTATGTCAATTCGCTGAATTGGCAGCGCGCCAAAACCATTCTTATTTGCCACTATCCCCGTATTTCCAAGTCTTACTGTTACCATAGCCGCTTCTCCTTTGCCATTTCTGTTTGTTAATAGTTTCTACCTCATATAAGAAACTACTGCCTCCACACCATACAACAATGTATTGAGTCCATCTTGATATTTATAATTCACATTCGCCGCAAGCATACTGCCAATTCCAGTCAAAAGTATCCAAATATTCTGCGCTACCCTGCTGCTGTCTGTCTCTGCACGCACACTACCAGATGTCTTTCCCTGCTCAATCAGATAAGTTAAATAATAGATTATCTCATTTTTCACACCCTTATCCGTAATTGTATAAAGTATCGTATAATATTGAAAGTAGGCATTTTTCTCATAAATATAAGTAAACATGGCCTGTATCAGCGCTATAATATTTTCATAAAAAGAAGCCTGCGAAGTTAGAACAGTCTTTGCCTTCGCCAAAATCTCCTCGTTACATCGCTGTGCAACCATCAAATTAATCTCATCAATATCCCGAAATCTATTGTAAATCACTCTTCTATCACAGTTTAATTCCCTGCACAGTCTTGTGATAGTCAGCGCATCCACACCTTCACGACAGCCGATATTAACTGCAAGGTTCACAATGCGCTTGCTTGTTTCATCTTCTATCCGTTTTCCCTTTGAGAATGCCATTTTTTCACCTCATTTTTCACAGTTCCTGATTATTATCTTATCAGCTCCAACCAAAAATGGCAAGGAAATACAGAAAATATATTATTCTTAAGGAACGGTTACTTTTCACATCTGCACCATGCACTTGCTGCATGGTGTCGGAGCCAGCGCCAAAATGCCTGCTTGGTGGCATTTTGTGTGCATCAACTGCTGCAATTCACACCAGATCATCTTAAATCAATACGGAATCTGGCGTGGGTGTGAATTGTAACACTATTGATGACCACAATACAACAGACAAACTCGGTGCATATGGCGCTATGATCGCAATAAACTTCTGACAAAGCTCCGTCACTTCTGGATTTTGCACCTGTTCTTCTTTCTGCTCCAACTCAAAATTATGCTCTAAGCTTCCATATGGAACAGCCATCTCAACTGCATGTGTATGAAGCCTAGTCACTATCTCTCCAATTTTCAGTTCTTTTTGATATACATTCAAAAGTTCCATCAATGCCGATACAATTTTATGGCGGTTTGACATTGTATTGCCACGTTCAATACATTTTTTTATTTTTAGGTCTGTGTTCTCCAATGCCTCTTTAAGCCTACAAATACTTTCTGTGGAGAGCATTGTCTCACTGTAATTGCCGCTCCTATTCCACGCGTCAGCGACAAGTATCATTCTTCGGTATCTGCCAAGAAACTTGTAAATGCCTTCCAGTGCACCCTCCTGCCAACTATTATAATAGGGTGCATCCTTCTCTTTTGGCGTCTGTTCAAACAGCAAGTACAGCCTTAGACAGTCTGTGCCATAATCCATTACCAAATCCTCATCAAACACACGTCCCCCTATCTCGTCAAGCCATTTCAATAGAGCAGTTCTGTTCTCTCGCAAATTTGCGGTGTACAGGTCCACATAATCGAGTGGATTACTTCCTCCACACAGGTCTGTGCAATCAAGTAGGGAAGTTTTATCTTCCCCACTCATGTGCTGGATATCCGTCAGCTTTGCTGACATATTTTCTTTGGATACCCACGTGCATAGAAAACTGTCGGGGATATCACACCCCGACAGTTTCTTTGCATTATATTCAATTTCTCTATGATTCATCGGCGCCAAAATATCATTCACCATTTTTGCCTCCGGTATTTTTCTACAGTTCCTAAGGAGCTATTTATCCATTGAATACAGTTCATTATTTTGCTACGATATTCAAAATTCTACCTTTTACATAGATTTCTTTCACAATGTTTTTTCCTGTCGTAAGGTCCATAATCACAGGAATCACATGTGCTTTCTCTTTCACAGAAACCTCGTCCTCATCAAGTCCAACCATCAATGTCGCTTTCACCTTACCATTGATCTGCACTGCTATCTCCACGGTAGATTCTACGGTCTTTGCCTCATCATACTCCGGCCACTTCTGTTGATAAGCCCTTCCATTGCCAAAGTGCATTTCCCAAAGTTCCTCTGTCATATGTGGTGCTACTGGATTCAACAATAAAATCAGCGTCGCATACTCGCCTTTTGTAACACTGTTCGCCTTGTAAAAATCATTGACAAGCGCCATCATTGCCGCTATCGCTGTGTTAAATTTCAGCCCTTCAAAGTCATTAGAAACCTTCTTGATTGTCTGGTGAATCTTTGTCTCCATCTCTGGACGATAATTATCTGCGTCAATTATCATATCTTGAAGTTTCCACACACGGTCAAGGAAACGACGACATCCCTTAACGCCCTCCATACTCCATGCTGCGCTCAAATCAAAAGCTCCAATAAACATTTCATAAGTTCTGAGCGTGTCCGCGCCAAACTCATTTACCACATCATCGGGATTCACTACATTTCCTCTTGACTTGGACATCTTCTCTCCATTCTCACCGAGAATCATACCATGTGAAGTCCGTTTCTTATACGGTTCATCACAAGGCACTAAATTCTGATCGTAGAGGAATTTGTGCCAAAATCTTGAATAGAGCAAATGAAGCGTTGTGTGTTCCATACCGCCGTTGTACCAGTCAACTGGCATCCAATATTCCAGCGCCTCTTTTGACGCAAATTCTTTGTCGTTGTCCGGGTCAATATATCTTAAGAAATACCAGGAAGACCCCGCCCACTGCGGCATGGTATCTGTCTCGCGCTCCGCCTTGCCACCGCACTTCGGACAGGTTGTCTCCACCCAATCGCGCATTGCTGCAAGCGGTGACTCACCTGTATCAGTAGGCATATAACTCTCCACCTCTGGCAGCCTCAAAGGCAATTCGCTCTCGTCAAGTGGAACATATCCACAACAAGGACATTTCACAATAGGAATGGGTTCACCCCAATAACGCTGGCGGGAAAATACCCAGTCACGAAGTTTAAAATTAACCTTTTTACGACCAATTCCTTTTTCCTCAAGCCATTTTGTGATTGCTTCCTTGGCGTCCTTTACTTCCATTCCATTCAGGAAATCAGAATTGCAGAGTGTGCCTGTCGCAACATCTGTAAACGCCTCATTTTGCACATCGCCACCCGCGACTACTTCTATAATAGGAAGACCAAATTTTTTTGCAAAGTCCCAGTCTCTTGTATCATGTGCAGGAACCGCCATAATTGCGCCAGTACCATATGACATTAATACATAATCAGAAACCCATACTGGAATTTCTTTATTGTTAACTGGATTGATTGCCGAAATGCCGTTGATACACACGCCAGTTTTATCCTTTGCTAACTCTGTGCGCTCAAAATCAGACTTTCTGGAAGCCTGATCCCGATAAGCAGCTATCTCAGCATAGTTTCCTATCTCAGCCTTATATTTTTCAATCAGCGGGTGTTCTGGCGAAATTACCATATAAGTTGCACCAAAAAGAGTGTCTGGTCTTGTTGTATAGATTAAAAGTGTTTCCTCCTTGTCCTTAATCCGAAACTCTACCTCAGCGCCCTCAGAACGTCCTATCCAATTTTTCTGGGAAACTTTAACCTTTTCAATATAATCCACATGGTCAAGCCCCTCAATTAACTTATCCGCATAATCTGTGATCTTCAGCATCCACTGTGACTGCATCTTTCGGACAACCTCAGAACCACAGCGCTCACACACACCATTTACCACTTCCTCATTGGCAAGTCCAACCTTGCAGGAAGTACAGAAATTAATTGGCATCTCGCTCTTGTATGCAAGCCCTTTCTTAAAGAGCTGCAAGAAAATCCACTGTGTCCACTTATAGTATTTCTCGTCTGTGGTATTCACTTCCTTGGACCAGTCAAACGAATAGCCAAGCGCCTTCAACTGATTCTTAAAATGCTCCACATTGTTTTTTGTCACAATCTTTGGGTGAATCTTGTTCTTAATTGCATAGTTTTCTGTCGGCAGACCAAACGCGTCCCACCCCATAGGAAACAGAACGTTATAGCCCTGCATTCTGCGTTTTCTTGATACGATATCCATCGCGGTATAAGGTCTTGGATGCCCTACGTGGAGTCCCTGTCCTGACGGATACGGAAACTCTACCAACGCATAGTATTTCGGTTTTGTCTTGTCCACACCGACCTTGAAGGCCTCCTCCTTATCCCAGATATCCTGCCACTTTTTCTCAATGTTCTTTGGAGAATACTCTTTGCTCATCTCTTTTTACTCCTTTTCAACACCTTTTATTGCAAAAGGCGCTTATTTTTCTAATATTTTCAATGCAAAATACTCTTGTGTAATTGTATCGCAATCGTTTTTATATTGCAAGTTTTTATCTGTTAATTTCTTTGTAAATTACCTAATCCCATCAAAAGCTGCTTTGCATTTTGGAGAGTGGAAATATAGGCAATATAAATTTTATACATAGGTCCATCAGGATAATCGCATAGCTCACCGTCAATTCTGTCAATAATGTTTACTCGTTCCTCCTCAAAAAACCAACCCCACTCTGGCACTATCCCGACAGGTATCAGTGTTATAAATTCATCCAAAAGTGCCGCCGATTTGAATGCACCTAAGTTTTCATATGCAATTTTAATATCAAGCAAGACAAGAAAAATTTTTTCCTCAGACAAAGAAGGAAGTGCATCAACCTGACAAATGTCCTCCAATTTTGAGGCAAGATATAATGTTTTCTGTACTTCATTCATTTCCGCTAAGGATTTCCAAGCCAGATACTTATATATCAGCACAAGAAGAAATTCTTCCTTTTCATCATCGTTAAGCGCAAGTAACTTTTCAACATCCTCGTTTAATATAATATTATGGTATACACTTTTATCCATTTTTTCCTTCATATCCCATACATCACAAATGCTTCATTTCTATTGCTTGAATAATCAGTTCTGTGCACTGTGTCTTAGTAAAAATGCCTGCGTCAAGAGAAATGGTATAGTTCTCGACTTTTCTCCATTCCTTTTGCGTAAAATATCTATAATAAGTAGCTCTGGAACGATCTTTCTGCTCAAGCTCTCTTCGGATGCGCTCTTCTTGGTCCGTCACGCCTTCATGACGCTGGACACGCTTTACACGATGCTCCATATCTGCGTGAATAAACACATGAAAAACATCATCGCGCTCTCTGAGAATATAATCTGCGCCACGTCCCACAATCACACAGTTTCCCTTCTCTGCAATACTTTTAATTACCTTGTCCTGCGCCTCCTTAATTTCCTCATAAGGCACTTCCGCTTTTCTGTAGTATGGCACGAAACCGCTCTTCATGTCGATATAATCCTGATCAGACATATTTTCGCCATTTTCCAAAATAAGTTTCTCATCAATCCCCATTTTGCTCGCCACCGATGCCACAATTTCTTTATCATAAAAATCATATCCACATCGCTCTGCTAGTAATCTGCCTACTGTATGTCCACCGCTCCCTGTCTCTCGGCTGATTGTAATTATCAAGTTTAGCACCTCCCTATTCTTTTTAGAATTATTTTACTCTATCTAAAAAAGATTGTCCATTGAGAAATATTATTTTCCTACAGTTCCTTATTTCGCCGCGCCTGCTTTAAAATTATAAACTGGCTTGATGACTTTCTCTATCTTTACAGTCTTTCCAATTACCTGCACCATATCCTCTATCTTGCGATACGCAAATGGGGATTCATCCAAAGTATCCTTATTGATGCAAATAGAATAAATACCCTCCATCGCCTTTTTAAACTCGGAAACAGTGTGATGCTCTTTCACCTCTGATCGCCTGTAAACACGTCCAGATCCATGCGGCGCAGACTGATTCCAATCTACATTTCCAAGCCCTGTCCCTAAAATAATCCCATCTCGCATATTCATTGGAATAATAACTCGCTCACCTTCCTGCGCGCTGATTGCGCCCTTTCTTAAAAGAGGCACATCTCCCGAAAAATCAATATAATTATGAATACAGGTATAACTGTCTTGCACCTTCCATTTCATACCGCGTGCGATCTCATCAATCATCGCTTCTCTGTTAAGTCGCGCAAACTCCTGCACAATTTCCAAGTCATAGAGATAATCTTGCAACAACGCTCCTTCCAGACAAGTTAACTCATATGGAGCATGACCCTGCTTTTTCATCTGGGATTCCTTTTGTCCTTCTTTCAGATAATACTCTGTCACTTCCATGCCAAGATGACGACTGCCAGAATGAATCACCAGATAAAGCGTATCCTCTTCGTCTTTATCCACTTCAATAAAATGATTGCCACCACCAAGGGTTCCAATACTGCGCTCTGCCTTTGCCTCCTCAATCGCCTTGTAGCAACACAATCTGCGAAGTGCAGTTTTATCACTCAATTTATGACAAGTCTTTCTGACCGCACCACCAACAGGCACATTGTCGCGAATAACCGTATCCAACTTTTGGCATTCCAGATGTTTTGCCTTGAGCTTCGCAATACTCATGCCACAGCCAATATCCACACCAACCAAATTCGGCATCAGCAAATCCCCCACTGTCATTGTCAACCCAATAGTTCCCACCTTTCCAGGATGCACATCTGGCATAACACGTATCTTGCTACCTATAGCACAAGGGTGATCGCAAATCATCTGTAACTGTTTGCGCGCGTAATCATCCATTGCATACTGTTCATTCTCCGTTGTATAAACAATCGCATTTGTATATTTTCCGTATATTGTAATCATAAAGTCTCTTTTCCTTTCCAATTCTGCAAAAATTGCATCTGTTTCTTTTATCTATTTTTTAATAAGAAACTACAATTATTATTTTCTCTCTCAGAAATAATTTTGGTTTCTATTGCATGGATCTGTACAGAAAAAAAACACCTTCAAAAAGGTGTTTTTCCAAAAAAGCTTGAGATTTCGTACAAACCCCCTGTTTTTTCAGAGTCCGTGCCCTCTGTCTTATCGAAAAAATTTACCAGCAATGTCCATGATGTCCGCCGCTGTGATGCCTGTTGCTATGACATCCATAATAGTAATCGGAATCATAAGTAACTGTAGGTGTAGTGTATGGAGCTGGCGCTGCATAGGTTACTGTAGGTGTACTTGGCGCTACTGTGCTGCTTGTAGCACCGTCCAATGTACCCGCTGGAACTAGTTTCCCATGATCGTGACAGTGATCACAGATTCCATCCTCATCCGTATCTACAAAATAGTCGCAGATTCCGTCCGTATTGACATCTGAATAACAATGAAAATCGCAGATTCCATCACCATCTTCATCAACGAAATAGTGATTTCCACAGATTCCATCACCGTCTGTATCCATAAAACATTCCCCTAATTTACAGCCTCCGATATGACAGGTCTCAACCTCTTCTGCGGCATTTACGGAAAACACCGGAGCGAGCATTACTGCACAGGCAAGTCCCATAGCCAACAATTTCTTCATATCTAAATACCTCCTAAAATATAGAAAATCCTCTGCTTTTCTTTACCATAGCACACTTTATAGTCTTTTTCAAGTCCTATCCGCATTTTCTAATATTCTATGTAACAGTTCAGCCTTTGGCTTCCTGTTACAGGCATCAAGCCATGCAAAACCACT
>DEPD01000153.1:0-27749 GCA_002358575.1 Lachnospiraceae bacterium UBA3401
TTGCTTCGCAAAAATCGCCCCTCACCACTAAATCATGGGTCAGGAATGCGCAGTTCAGCGCATTCCTGACCCATGAAAAGTAACTTATAAGATACCTCTGTTCCTGGATTAATATAGTACACCGTTTTTTAATTCCTCATATACCAAGCACTCGCTATTTGTATACGAGGATTAAAAAAAGGTGTACTAGGTTTTTTCATCTCTTTCAGATACCCTTTGACAGTTTTCAAAGTGCTTAAATCAGTTATGATACCTTTTTCAATTTGCCCTAACACTTATATTCGGTAAAGTATTACAAGTTTTTAGGAAAACGAATTGGCGGTTTTTTAAGCATATTTGAATATGATAAAGAACTTTTGTGTTGGAATAGGTACAAATAAATAAAAAACTGTGTGTTTAAACACAAAAAAATAATTGACAAAATAAAAATAATAATATAATATATTTGCAAAGGGCACAAAAAATATTTTTTTGTGCCCGATAGAAACAAAAAATATATTTGATGACAGAAAGGAGAAAAGCATGGGAAACATCAAAATTTCAACAAACGATACGAAAAAAATGACAGGTCTGGACGATTCAGGAATCCGAAAAATCAGGAAAATTTTTCAAGATGAGCAAAGAATTGGGCGTTATGAACATTTCGATGAAGAACAGGTCGAGGAAATCAAGACAATTGTTGCGTATCAGCGGCTGCATCCGCATTCTTCATACAAGGTGGCTTATGAGGCTGTAAAAATGCAAAATGCTTTGGATAAGCTCAAGACAGAAGCGGTTGACGATTTTACAAGCGAGGCGGTTTTGACCATGGGGGAAGGAAAATTTGAGCTTTTTTGTAAATTTTTTAGTTTGCTTGAGGAGCTTTTGATAGAATTTGATGATGAAAGTGTTGAACTTTTGAAAAATTTAGAGTCTGTAATTCTTGCTCGTATTATTTTAAAAACGCAAAAAATCAAAAAAACAGCTGCGTTGGCAGACGTAAGAACGCAATAGCACGTTTATCCACATTTTCTAAAACGGCTTTGATATTGTTCCAAGGTTTTTTAACTACAAATATCTATTTTTGTGTTCAGAAATTCTTGTATATGGTTTGGACCAATATCCCTTGATTTATTTGATTTCTAAGTAGTTGATTTTGAGCCAGTTTGCAAAGTTAGAACTAAGGTCAATTAGATTTTTCCTATGTGAATAAGAATAAATCTTGCTGTTATCCTTCTTTGCCAATGCGATAGTCCATTTTGATGAAGCAAGCCCGCACATGCACGTTGTAGGTGTTCCCGTAGGCAGGGGATTTAAGCGTGGGTTGGAAACAAAGGGTTCCAAATGCTCCATATTTACGCCTAAGACACTGGAGGAAATCTTACAGAACTGTCTACGGCAGACCGCAAGTATGGAAATGCTTATCCATTATGGGGTGCTTGTAAAAGATAGACAGAAGGGGAAAAACCATGACCTGACGGTTGCGGAATACAAGGTTGCAAAAGAGGAAGAAAAGATTGAAAAACTATCAACGGATAAAATAGGATTGGAGGCTGACATTCTCGTCCTGAACCATAAAAAGTCCACTACGCAGAGGAAATTGGACGAATTGGACGAGGAGATTGAAAGTTCCAATATCTTCCTAAAAGCACTCAGGCAGATAAAGCAGTGTATACAGTCATATCTTCCCTTTGCGCCGCTGATTGAGGAATTTGCAAACCATGTGGAACGTGGGGCGGATATTGAGGCGGGAAACAGCTTTCGTGGTTTGCTGACCGCACTTGGAGAACTGCTAAATTCATTTAAGGAGATTATAAAAGACGGATTATTCTGGTTTCCCTGCCTTATGCGGTGGCAGACCTCAAAGGGCGAGGTTTCCCCTGTGTTTGAAAATAACAGGAATGAAGGCTATTACTATCGGCTGAAATCCTACATGGATATCCATACAAGGCAGGAATACCCAAAGGAATGGATACAGCCGGAAATCAAGCCGGAAAACCGCACAGGAACAATAGAGCAGTTAGCGCAGAATGTTGAGGCTGTCGAAAAGCAGGTGCAGCTTATGGGTATATGGATGAGTCAAAATCATAAGCGTTAAAGTTGGCAAATTATAAAATAGCAGGCTTAAATTCAAAATCGAAATGTTTCAAGAAGTACCTGCATTTGTAAAAAAGAGAGCAAGATAGTATAAATTCTTATTCCAACTTTATTCCCAACGTGTTATAATTAAAAAATTGGGAATAAAGTTGGGAATAAATCCGTATCGAGGAGAATGTCAATGGATATAAAACAGATTGTATTAGATTTATGCACCATGAATGATGAACAGGAATGGTTTGAATTTAAAGAGAATTAGTTTCAGCCGGAAACATTAGGAGAGTATGTTTCCGCGTTATCAAACGCTGCAGCGTTCCACTATAAAAAATATGCTTATTTTATATGGGGAGTTGAGGATGAGAATCATAAAATAGTTGGGACGACATTCAATCAATATTGTGACTATAATAAAGAACCTTATCAGAATTATCTTGCACGAAATCTTTCTCCGAGCTTGAATTTTTCTTTTGAGGAAACCCAGATTCAGCAAAAGAGAGTTGTCGTATTGGTCATACCTGCAGCTTTTGAGATACCTACTGCATTTAAGGAAAGGCGGTATATAAGGATTGGTTCATCGAAATGCAATATCAAAGACTATCCTAAGAGGGAGATTGAACTTTTTAAGATACTTGATGGGAGAACAGAAACCATAGAAACAATTCCGGCAAAATATCAGGAACTTACTTTCCAAAAATTGTTTGGATATTATGGGTCAAAAGGAATTGTTTTAAGCGATAAAACCTTTATAAAAAATTTAGGTCTGCGCAATGAAGAAGGACAATTCAATTTATTGGCGCAGCTGCTTTCGGATGATTCTCATTTTCCTCTCAGAGTATCTATATTTGAGGGAAAAACGAAAGGAACAAATCTGTTTTCAGTCAGGGAGTTTGGGAATAACTGTCTTTTATACAGTTTGGATGAATTATTGCGGTATGGCGACGTGCTCAATATCATACAGGCAGATGAAACAGACCGGGTTGTGGAAAGGAAAGAGGTGCCGCTATTTGACAACAAGGCATTTCGGGAAGCAATCATCAATGCTGTCCTGCATAACAAATGGATAGAGGGAAACGAACCGATGATTTCCGTTTTTTCTGACAGAATAGAAATCTTATCAAGAGGCTCTCTACCGCCAGCACAGACAATGGAAGGCTTTTATATGGGGGAATCTGTTCCTGTGAATGAAAAACTGTCGGAAATATTTCTGCAATTGCATATCAGTGAGAAATCAGGGCGGGGAGTTCCTAAAATAACGGAAATTTATGGTAAAGAGGCGTTTGCATTTCGAGAAAAGTGAACTACCCATTGGCTTTAGACAATGGGTAGTTCACCCCACTTTTAAAGGTGTATGTTTCTCTAAAGAAAATGAAAAATAAAAATTCAAACCCACTTACAGACACAACCACTTGCACAAAAATAAGGGTATGTCGGATTGTTCCAACATACCCTTAAATCCTCAAAAATATTGATTTTATGGCATTTCTGATTAACCAAAGTATCTCTTTAACAAGCCCTCGAAAGCCTTTCCGTGTCTTGCCTCATCTCTTGCCATCTCATGCACAGTGTCATGGATTGCATCAAGATTTGCAGCCTTTGCGCGCTTAGCAAGGTCAAATTTGCCAGCGGTTGCGCCATTCTCTGCCTCAACACGCATCTCAAGGTTCTTCTTGGTAGAGTCTGTTACAACTTCACCTAACAGCTCTGCAAATTTTGCAGCGTGCTCAGCCTCTTCCCATGCAGCTTTCTCCCAGTAAAGACCAATCTCAGGATAGCCTTCTCTGTGCGCAACTCTTGCCATTGCAAGGTACATACCAACTTCTGTGCACTCGCCGTTGAAGTTTGCTCTTAAGTCTGCCATAATGTCCTCGCTGACACCCTTCGCTACGCCAACAACATGCTCTGCAGCCCAAGTTCTCTCACCAGACTGTACTGAAAATTTCTCAGCAGGTGCATTACACTGCGGGCATCTCTCTGGTGCGCTATCTCCCTCGTAAACATAACCACATACATTACATACAAATTTCATTTGAAAGTCCTCCTTAATATTATTTGAGCACACCCGTGAGTCTATCCGCGGGCACTGCTAATCTCAATGAATTATTTTGCCTGTCTGTCCAGGCAGTTTTTGCAAATACCACAGAAGTATAGCCGATGTTCTTGTATCAATCCGTCAAAGCCCATAGACGCTTGTGCTTCAATTGCTGAAAAAGCATTATTTTCCAGCGGTAGGTCTAGGACAGCGTTGCAGCAGTTGCATATAAAATGATAATGTGGGCTGGTATTGTAGTCAAAACGATCAATTCCCAGGGCTCCAAAACTGTGCTTTGCAATCATACCGGCATCTGCTAGTTGACTTAGATTGCGGTACACGGTGCCAAGGCTGATATTTGGAAACTCCTCCTTTACACTTGAATAAACGGCCTCTGCTGTTGGGTGGTCCTTGCGGGACTGCAGGTAGGAGAGGATAGCTGCTCGTTGGCGGCTGTATTTCATAGTCATATAAAAACCCCCTATCCTCCTGGAATCATTTCTAAAAAATCAGTAATGATTACTGTTATTATATTTTGTTTTTTTGAGCTTGTCAATACAAAACTTCAAATCAAAAATAAAAAAACAATAAAGGAATCCTAAAACTTATTATTAGATAAAACACTAGCGCTTTATACAGATAGAAATTGAAATACTAGTGCTCCATCCAGATAGAAATTAGAGTTGTGCATTGCATGGTTCGTGCCAGTGCTAGGCAAAATTTCGACGGCGATGCAGTGGCATCGTTAGAAATTTTAACGACGCAACGGTGCGAAACAGGCGGTTCACGAATCTAATTTCTGGGAGTACTAGTACACCGTTTTTTAATTCCTCATATACCAAGCACTCGCTATTTGCATCATTGCCGCGTTGTCGTCAGTCAACGATGCCACCGCATCGCCTCCTTCATCCGCCTTGCACTGATACAAATATCAAACACTTTGTATACGAGGAGGAATTGTTATTGTGAAGGTTGAAAATCAGGATACGTTATGGCTTTTGACAGTGCGTTTTATGAAAACGAACCGCAGGCGCAATCAGATTGCGATTTTGGTAATCATACTGACGATAGTTCTGTTTACCAGTTTGTCGGTACAGAGGAAGCGGTACAGCAGTATCTTAAGGAAACTGTTTTAGCAGAGGATAGTGCTCCTTTGTTACGTTCAGTATTCGACTTAAAAGCGTCTTTTGAGTGTTTTTTAAATAAATATTATTTTGTCGAACAGTTGCGCAGAATGCTTGTGACAGAAGGTTGTCTGTATCTTAGTGGGGCATTTGTGATGGCGTTAGGGATAACAATTCTGTTTGGCGGACAGATATTGACCACTGTGTTGGGGCAGGCATTTTTCTTTTATATTAAAGTTACAGTGTTACCAACTATGGTTTTGCTGCCAGTGCTTTTATGATTGCCTGTTTTGTTCCTGCATATCAGTTTCGGAAAATGGGGAAAGAGAGTGTTGTTGAGCGGCTTTAGGTAGTTGTACATCAATTGAAATAGCAAATATTTTTGCCGTTTGCTATACATAAGGACAAACTGTAAAATCATAAAATTAAAAAAAGCGGAGCTTTTTAAATCTATGGAGTTACGAACATTAACTACTACTGATATAGAAGCCATGCAGGCGGTTGAATTGGACGCTGTGGATCGCGATACACTAAAAGATATTAGAGATGTGCAAGTTGATACTACGCTACCCAAAAAGGAGCGCCTTTTGGATTATATACGCCAGATTGGGAACCCATATTGTTATTGTTATGACAAATATACAGTAAAAGTCAGTTTTTCCGATACAGACGCAACACTGGAGGACAGGATGTGCTCTTATGTTCGTTCCCAAAATTGATTGGATAGGGTAGTGAGCAGGAGCACGCTTATGAATCAATTTGAAGACAATTTTGCTCAATCAAATGCATCCGAAAAATGGAATGCTTATGGTTATCTGCGCTTATCGCATGAAGATGGTGACAAGGAGGAAAGCAATAGCATTACAGGGCAAAAAAACCTGATTCGGGAATATTTTCGCCATCACCCAGAAATTATTGCGTGCGGCATGAAAATTGATGATGGTTTTTCCGGTTCTAGCTTTGATCGTCCCGCTTTTCAGGAGATGATGGCGGATGTAAAAATGGGAAGGATAAACTGTATTGTAGTGAAGGATTTTTCTCGTTTTGGTAGGAATTATCTGGAAGCAGGGGAATATATCGAGCGAATATTCCCTTTTTTGGGGGTTCGTTTTATCGCTATTAACGATAATTATGACAGTATGAATACAAGAACGGTATCTGATGAACTTGTAATTCCATTTAAAAATCTAATCAATGAGGCGTACTGTCGGGATATATCGGTAAAAATCCGTAGTCAGCTAGAGACAAAACGCAGGCGCGGTGATTTTACTGGCTCTTTTGCTGCCTATGGTTATATAAAAGACCCGGAAAATAAAAACCATTTGTTGATAGATGAATTTGCTGCGAATGTGATACGTGACATTTTTTGTTGGAAAATAAAGGGAGTCAGTGCAGGTGATATTGCGGATTGGCTCAATCAGGACGGCATGCTGGCACCTTTGGATTATAAAAAATCCCAAGGGTTGCGTTTTGCAACACCGTTTGGTATCAATGAGCGATCTGCATGGAATGCGACTACAATTCTGCGAATCCTGAAAAATCCTATTTATACAGGAGTGCTGGAACAGGGCAAAATTACAACACCAAGTTTTAAAGTGAAGCGGCGGGTTTTAAAACCGCGTGAGGAATGGAATATTGTAAGAGGAACGCACGAGGCGATTATAGACCGACATGATTTTGAGATTGTTCAAAAGGTGCTGGCAATGGACACGCGTACAAGTCCTGGAAATCCTGCGGTAGAGTTATTTTCTGGTATAGTGTACTGTGGAGAGTGTGGTGCAGCGATGGTGCGCAAGACAGTTCCATCTGGAAAAAAGAAATATATTTATTATGTCTGTGCGGCGCACAAGAATGAAAAGACATGTTATTCTCATAGTCTGAGGGATTGTATTTTGGAGGAAATGATACTGGAATCGGTGAAAAGACAGGTGCAAAGTGTACTTGACATGGAAAAAATTCTGGAACTGACACAAATAGCTCTTTTACAGCAGGCAGGTGTGAAAAAGCATCAGGGACGATTGTATAAAAAGAGCGAAGAGATCGGTCGTTATCAGAAGTTATTATGCTCCTTGTATGAAAATCTGACGGATGGCGTGATTGACCAAGAGGAATATCAGAGACTTAAAAAGACTTACACAGTGCTTCTTTTGGAAGCACAAGGACAGGCAGAAGCAATCAGGACACAAATCGAGCAAATAAGAGAGAGTAGCATGAAAAGGAAGGGGGGGACAGACCAGTTCAAAGAGTATCAAAATCTTACAGTGCTTGATCGGGCTGTTGTAGTATGTTTTATAGAAAAAATTCTAATTTATAAGCACAGACAAGTAAAAATAGTCTATAACTGGCAGGACGAATATTGTTGGCTTGCGGATCGACTGCTGCCGATACGGAAATAGGACACATTTGTTGAAATGGAGTAAGGAAGTATGGCAAGAACAAAGCGTAAAGAAAACCCTGTAGTTTCAGTGCCTGTACAAAAAATATCTAAACAGCGTGTTTATCGTGCATGTGGGTATGTACGGCTTTCTATGGAAAACAGTGGGAAAGCAGGGGGCGGTACAATTGAAAATCAAAAGGAGCTGGTCAGAGCGTATATAGAAGTACAGCCGGATATGGAGTTTGTCGGGTTGTACTGTGACAATGGAAAGACGGGGACTGATTTTTTTAGACCAGAGTTTGCGCGAATGATGGAGGATATCAAAAAAGGAATGATAAATTGTATTGTGGTGAAAGATCTCTCCCGCTTTGGACGCAACTACAAAGAGGCAGGAAATTACATAGAAAGGATTTTTCCATTTCTTGATGTGCGGTTTGTGGCAGTCTCCGATCAGTTTGATACATTAAATACAGCACAGAAATCAGATAGTTATATTGTTCCGCTAAAAAATATTATCAATGAGGCATACAGCAAAGACATATCAATGAAGGTTGGTTCCAGTTATGCCCTAATGCAGCGCAAGGGGGAATTTACCGGCACATGGGCGGCATATGGCTATCAGAAAAGTGCAGATAATTCCCATAAAATACAACCAAATGCAGAGACGGCGCCTATTGTACAGGATATCTTTAGACAACGGATTTTAGGGATAAGCTATACGCAGATTGCAAGAGATCTAAACAGGCGTGGCATTGCCTCCCCTGCTCGTTATCACTATCTAAAAGGGGAGGCAAAGACGGAGTGCTATGCTCATGTTAAATGGAATCCAAAAGTAGTGCGAGATATTCTTTTGAATGAAGTATATCTTGGACATATGGTGCAGGGACGAAAAAGACAGTCTTTTTGTGAGGGAAAGAAACAGCAATTACAGCCACAAACAAAATGGACAATTGTTAGAAATACGCATGAACCACTAATTGATGAAGTTACTTTTGAAAAAGTGCAGAAAGCGGCAGAGTGCGATAAAGCATCGCATCTGGAACGCTATGGGAAGCGACCCAGCACACCAAATTGTTTAAAAGGTTTGGTTTATTGCGCGGACTGTGGACACAGAATGACACGTTTTAAAAGCGCGATAGAGAAAGGAACCAAAGCAGTGTATTCCTATGTGTGTCGTTCTCATATGCTCGATCCTTGTTCTTGTCCACTGAAGACAATACCGGAATCCAAATTGATTGAAATTCTTTGGGATTTATTGAAAAGACAATTTGCACTGACAGACAGTATGGCAAAACAGATGGAGGATTTTCAATATTTGGAACAGGAGATGGCACATACTTTTCTCTCGCGCATAGAGATTGGCGCAGACCATCAAATTTTTGTGAAATTAAGGTATCAGAATCATGATAGATATCTGGTGCAGTCTGTAGAACAGGCAGGAACGCAGTGATGGAAAATGATATTATTATTGCAAAATATCTTCGCATTTCTGCTGAAGATTCGGATATACAAAAGTTTGGTAAGATTGAGTCTAACAGTATAAAAAATCAGCGCCATCTTATAGAGGATTTCATTGGCAGAATGCCAGAATTTGCAGGTGCGGATATTTTGGAATTTTGTGATGATGGCTGGAGCGGGAAAAATTTTGAGCGCCCTGCATTTAAAACCATGTTGGAACAGATAAAATGTGGTCAGATCAACTGTGTTATTGTGAAGGATTTATCCCGATTTGGACGGGATTATTTGACTGTGGGCAATTATATTTCGCGTGTGTTTCCGTTTTTAGGAGTTCGTTTTATTGCGATTAATGATGGATTGGATAGCGTTCGTGCAATGGAGGTAGACAGTCTGGACACACTGTTCAAGACACTTTTGTACGATCTTTATAGCCGCGATCTGTCATATAAAGTGCGCAGCGCCAAACAGTTCAAGGCAAAGCGCGGAGATTTTCTTTCTCCGTTTGCCCCATATGGATATAGAAAAGCGGAAAAGAATAAGAACCAACTTCAAGTAGATCCAGAATCAGCAAAAGTTGTACATTGGATTTTTAAAATGGCAGCAGATGGGATTCATCCTGTGCAGATTGCGCGGACTCTAAATGCAGAACAGGTATTAACTCCTATGATGTATAAGCGAGCAACAGGTTGTTCCCGTTCGGAATGGCCATGTGTCAGCAGAGATAATTTTTGGACGGAGAATACCATAATAAAAATTTTACGTGATGAGCGTTATATGGGCAGGACGATTTATGGAAAACGCACGCGGGATAAAGTGGGAAAAGACCACGTTGTAAGTGTACAGCGGAAAGATTGGATTGTTGTGGAGAACACACATCAAGAGATTGTATCCAAGGAAGAATTTGAGCTTGCCAAGGAGCAGCTTCGGAAGTACTTGGAACATAATAAAACGATATCTAGCAGAAAAGGTACAATGTTATATAAAAAAGTGCGGTGTGGTGTCTGTGGTCATATTATGAAACGGGTAAATGCAAAGCAACCATATTATATGTGCAGTACGCCGCGTTTTACAGATGCTTATTTCTGTATGAAAGAACCGATATTGGAAGGTGATTTGATCAAAATAGTTTTGAAGGAGCTGCGTGTGCAGGCGCTTTATGCTATAGAAAGCAATCATATCTGGGAAGAGAAACAACAAAATAAAATAAAAGATGTTAATGTTATGGCAAAGATGCTTTTTCAGCTAAAACAATCCCAAACAAAATCTGAGTGTTCGATACAGAGACTTTATGAGAAATTTGCGTTCGGGGAGTTAGATAAAACGACATATCTCAAGGCGAAGCGTGATATTGTAAAGAACCGTGATGCGGTTTCCTTACAGATTGAAAAGCTTGAGGCAAAATTGAAGAATTTGAATGCAGATAAAAGTTTGGGAAACCAATCGACAGACCATTGGAATCAATGTGCGGAGATAGAAAAACTAACAGATGAAATTGCGCCGGACGTTCTGGAAAAAATTGTAGTGTATCTTGATAATGTACTTCATATAGTCTGGAATTATCAGGAAGATTTGCCCCAGTTGCTTCTTGATTCTTGATATCAAAGCATTAGAAAAATAAAAAGTATCCGAAGTGCAAAATATTTATAAAAAATTAAATATCATTATATAGTCAGTCATCAAAAAGTATGATAAACTCACATATAAGATAGTATTTTTACGAATAGACAAAAACTGTAAGAATCATTTTGAGGGCAAATGTAATAATACTAAGGAACTGTTAATAAATTACTCATAACAATTACTTGTCTAAATGTCCATCTGCTACATCATAAAATCTTGACATAGCCCGCTATGCCTGCGATTTTCCTCTTTGCATATGAACATTTATACGGCTTCCTTGTCACAAGTAATTTTTGAACAGTTCCTAAATAAAATACGAAGTACGAAAGGAAAAGGACGGAAATAAGGATGAAAAGAAAGTTGTATTATGTACTATTTTTTTTGTATGTTATTGTTGTAGTTTTTGTTTTGTATTTGAACGGAGTATTTACAGGCGAGTGGAAATCTTCTATAAATCTGATAATTAATATCGGCTTTCTAATTATTATTGGGATTCTTTTTGTCATTTCCTCTATCAGTTTTGGCAGACTAAGCAGAGTTACGCGTGAGCTAGAAGATGTCAGTCTGCTCCTGCAAAAGGAATATAAGAAGACAGGGGAAAAGAATCTTTGGGCAAATTATAAAGATAAGGATGCGTTTTTTGAGGAAAAAAACTTGCAGGATGCGTTCAATAAGTATCGTTTGCGGGTAAATAGTACAAAGGCGAGGAGAGGCGCTGGTTCTTTCTGCGATCTGGAAGCGTATATCAATGAAGATCTTTTGGATCGGATAAGCATGAATTCTTTTAATTCTGGAGTTTCAGGGACACTTACAGGTATAGGAATTTTGGGAACATTTCTAGGTCTGTCTATGGGGCTCGGTGCATTTAGCGGGGATGATATTTTTACAATCTCTGACAATGTGGGGTCTCTGCTTTCCGGTATGAAAGTGGCTTTTCACACTTCGGTATATGGCATCTTCTTCTCATTGGTGTTTAACATTATTTACCGAAATCTTATGTCCAATGCATATAAGACGCTGGATGAATTTTTAGATGTGTTTCGTCAAACCACGCAGCCATTTTCTGGGAAAGATGAAGAAACCGCTGCTACGATGCTTGTTTATCAGGCGGGAATGGCAAGTTCTCTAAGGCAAATACTTGAAGTGATGAAAGGCAATGCGATGGAACAGACAGCAGGTGTGGAGCGCATTGTAGATAGATTTACAGAAGAGATGCAGTCTGCCTTGGATATGGATTTTAAGAAACTTGGCAATACTTTGAAAAGTGCGGGAGAATCACAGGCTGTCAGCGCTGCTAATGTCGCGGAAATGGTGGAAGCGGTTACTACTTTGGTGGAAGTAAACCGCAATGTGCAGGAGGCGCTTACATGTGTTATGGATAGGCAGGAGTTTTTTGCGGAACGGCTTGAGGAGCAGAAGGAAATGTTGGCAGATATGTGTGATGAGATGAGCAGTCAGTTATATACATTTGAGCAGATGAGGAATTTGTATGAAAAATAGACGAAGAAACAGAGAAGCCTTTGAGGAGCACAGCTACTGGCAGTCTTATTCCGATATGATGGCAGCGCTTCTGCTGATATTTATTTTATTGATAGCGATTACCCTTGCGATATACAAACAAAAAACCAATGATCTCGATAGGACAAGACTGGAACTCAGCGCAGCCCAAAGCGAGTTGGATGCGACAATCGCGGATTTGGAATTTTCTAAAGCAGAGTTAGAGAAGTCTAATGGGGATCTTGCGTCTTCCTTGGCAGAATTAAAGCAGGCTTATGAACAGGCAGCTCTGACACAGGAAGAATTGAACAATGCTTACTTAGAGATAGAAAATGCCAAACAGGAACTGACAACGACAAAGCAGGAATTACAGGATATTGTCGGTATTCGCACAGACATTATCGGTGCGCTGCAGTCGGCTTTTAGCAATTCTACGATGAAAGTGGATGCGCAGACAGGTTCCATTACTTTTTCCTCGGATGTACTTTTTCGCTATAACAGTTCCTCACTGACAGCGGAAAGTAAGGAGACACTAAAAAATATTATTCCGAGGTATTTGGATGTGCTGCTTCAAGATCAATTTCGTGATTATATTGCTGAAATTATTATTGAGGGACATACGGATACGGATGGAAGCTATCAGAGCAATATGGAGCTGTCCTATGCGCGTGCGAATGCAGTGGCGGATTTCTGCCTGAACAAAAACAATGGACTTAGCGAGACGGAGATTGAGCAGCTGCAAAAGATTCTGACTGTCAATGGAAAGTCCTGGAGTAATCCAGTTTATCAGAAGGATAATTCGGGAAATTCGATACAGGAAGTGGACATGTCGGCTTCCCGAAGAGTGGAGATTAAATTTCGGCTGAAAGAAGATGAAATGATTAAGAAAATTGCGGGGATTTTGGAGCAGGAGTAATTTTTAGTCCGTGTTTGACAGAGGCTGATTTCGGCGTAGGCAGAGATTTTGGCTACAAGCGCCAGCACCTTGGACACGATATGATGGGATTGATTGGCACGCCAATCATTGCGGTTGAGTCAGGCTATGTGGAGGCGCTTGGCTGGAATCGTTATGGCGGCTGGCGCATTGGTATCCGCAGTTTTGATAAGAAACGATATTATTACTATGCGCACTTGCGCCAAAACAGACCTTACGCCGAAGGGTTAAAGGAAGGGGACTATGTCACAGCGGGAGATGTGATTGGCTATATGGGGCATACTGGTTACAGCGACAAGGAGAATGTGAACAATATCAAGGCGGTGCATTTGCATGTTGGTTTGCAGTTGATTTTTGACGAGTCGCAAAAAGATGGAAATAACGAAATCTGGGTAGATTTTTACCAGTTGGCAGGATTTTTGAGTGCCAATAGATGTGAGGTGGAGCGAGATGATGCCACGAAGGAGTGGGACAGAAAGTATGCCATGAAAGACCCAGCCATACCGAAGGATACAAAATAGACAAAAATAAAAAAAATGGAAACAGTGCACAATATTGGCAGAGATAATTTTTTTATAACGCGAAATTAGGAAGTTAAAAATCAATAATTTTTACAGATAAAATTCGTTAATATTGTAACAAATTACAAAAGATAAATAGATTGCTTTTTTTTTAACAATGTGATAAAATAAGCACAATGATTGTGATAACTGCAATAAGCGGACAAATGTTAAATACTGCACAAAGAGTTTGTACATAGATGGAATGTGTCAGGCAAATCTGCAATATTTTTTTGTGCCTTTTTGAAGTTTTTTTGTTCGTTGTGATAAAATGGCAGTCACAGTCACACGGAAACAAATGGGCTGGTGTGAAGCTGCAGACAGCTCATTGAGGGAATTTTTTTAGATGGAGGAAAAGATAATGGCAAAGAAAATTGTATTAGCAGGTGCATGTCGTACAGCAATCGGTACTATGGGCGGTTCACTCAGCACAACCCCGGCTCAGGAACTTGGCGCTATCGTGATTAAGGAAGCATTGAACAGAGCAGGTGTTCCAGCGGACAAAGTGGATCATGTTTATATGGGATGTGTAATTCAGGCAGGTCTTGGACAGAATGTTGCCCGTCAGTCATCCATCAAGGCAGGAATTCCAATCGAGACGCCGGCAGTTACAGTAAATGTGGTATGTGGTTCTGGTTTGAACTGTGTTAATATGGCGGCACAGATGATCTTGGCAGGCGATGCAGACATCGTGGTAGCAGGTGGCATGGAAAATATGTCAATGGCTCCTTTTGCACTTCCTAATGCACGTTTCGGCTATAGAATGAACAATGGTGTGCTTGTTGATACTATGATTAAGGATGCGCTCTGGGATGCATTTAACGATTATCATATGATTCAGACAGCAGACAATATTTGTGACGAGTGGAAGATTACGCGCGAAGAGCTGGATGAGTTTGCATTGAAGAGTCAGCAGAAGGCAGAGGCTGCTCAGAAATCAGGTGCATTTGACAAGGAAATCGTACCTGTTATGGTTAAGAAGAAAAAAGAAATGGTTGAGTTTAAGGTTGATGAGGGACCAAGAGCAGGTTCTACAATAGAAGGACTTGCAAAACTCCGTCCGATCAACAAGGATAAATATGTCACCGCTGGAAATGCTTCTGGTATCAATGATGGTGCGGCTGCAATTGTAGTGATGAGCGAGGAGAAGGCAAAAGAATTAGGCGTGACACCAATGGCTGAGTGGGTTGCAGGTGCTCTTGCGGGCGTAAGACCAGAAGTGATGGGAATCGGACCAGTTGCGGCGACAAAGAAGGTTATGGCAAAAACAGGCATGAAGATTGAGGACTTTGATATTATCGAGGCAAACGAGGCATTTGCTGCACAGTCTATCGCAGTTGGCAGAGATTTGGGTATTGATGTTGATAAGCAGCTCAATCCAAATGGTGGCGCGATTGCACTAGGACATCCAGTAGGCGCATCAGGATGCCGTATCTTAGTTACTCTGCTTCATGAGATGGAAGCCAAGGGTGCGAAGACAGGTCTTGCCACTCTCTGTATTGGCGGCGGCATGGGCTGCTCAACAGTCGTAAAGAAATATGAATAATTAATAGAGAAAATAGGACTGTGGAAATTCTTGGCTGGTAGATATGCCAGCTAAGAATTTCTGATATATGATAGAAAAAATAGGAAATATGGAGGTAAGTATGGAGTATATACTTTATGAGGCAAACGGCGCAGTTGGAAAAATTACCATCAATCGCGAGAAGGCTTTGAATGCGCTTAATTCGCAGGTGTTGGATGAGTTGAATGAGACGCTTGATGCGGTGAATCTCGACGAAGTGAGATGTCTGATTCTCACAGGCGCAGGTACAAAATCGTTTGTTGCAGGTGCAGATATCGGTGAGATGAGTACGCTTACAAAGGCGGAAGGTGAGGCATTTGGCAAGAAGGGAAATGATGTATTTAGAAAGCTTGAGACATTTCCAATTCCAGTGATTGCGGCAGTCAATGGTTTTGCACTTGGCGGTGGATGCGAGATTTCAATGAGCTGTGATATTAGAATCTGCTCTGAAAATGCTGTGTTTGGTCAGCCAGAAGTTGGCTTGGGCATCACGCCGGGATTTGGTGGTACACAGAGACTTGCACGTCTTGTAGGTGCGGGTATGGCAAAGCAGATGATTTATACCGCTAGGAATATCAAGGCGGATGAGGCGCTTCGGATTGGTTTGGTAAATGCTGTATATCCGGCAGAAGAATTGATGGCACAGGCGGAGAAGATGGCGGCAGGTATCGCAAAGAATGCGCCGATTGCAGTGCGCAATTGCAAGAAGGCAATCAACGAAGGTCTTGATGTGGACATGGATGAGGCAATTGTGATTGAGGAGAAGCTGTTTGGCGACTGCTTTGAGACAGAAGATCAGAAATATGGCATGGCGTTTTTCTTGGACAAGAATAAGGAAAAAGTGAAAGAGCCATTCAAAAATTGTTAATAAAATAATGTAATATTTAAGGAGGAGAAACAATGAAGGTAGGTATTATTGGTGCTGGAACAATGGGTTCTGGCATTGCACAGGCTTTTGCGATGACAGATGGCTATGAGGTATGCTTATGTGATATTAAGCAGGAGTTTGCAGATGGTGGAAAGGCTAAGATTTTAAAGAATCTGAACTTCCTCGTAAGCAAAGAAAAGATTACACAGGAGAAAGCAGACGCGATTGCGGCTAAGATTGCTACAGGATTAAAGGATATCTGCACAGACTGTGATCTGGTGATTGAAGTTGCTCCTGAGAAAATGGAAATTAAGAAGACAACATTTAAGGAATTACAGGACATTGTAAAGCCAGAGTGTATCTTTGCGACCAACACTTCTTCCCTTTCTATTACAGAGATGGGTGCAGGGCTTGACCGTCCATTGATTGGTATGCATTTCTTTAATCCGGCTGACAGAATGAAGCTGGTAGAGGTGATTGCTGGTGCAAATACACCTGCAGATTTGGTAGAGAAGATTAAGGGTATCGCTTCTGAGATTGGCAAGACTCCTGTTGAGGTCAATGAGGCAGCAGGTTTTGTTGTAAACAGAATCTTGATTCCAATGATTAATGAGGCGATTAATGTATATGCAGCAGGTGTTGCAAGTGTTGCAGATATCGATGTTGCAATGCAGCTCGGCGCAAATCACCCAATGGGACCTCTGGCACTTGGCGATTACATAGGTTTGGACATTGTACTTGCAATTATGGAAGTGATTTATGCAGAGACTGGCGACTCTAAGTATGCGCCTTCGCCGCTTCTTAGAAAGATGGTGCGCGCTGGAAAACTTGGAAAGAAGACAGGTGTTGGATTCTACGATTACTCTAAGAAATAATTGAGTTGACAAAATTGCGGCAAGGCACTGTGCGTGATGCATGGTGGCTTGCTGTTCGTGCACGCGCCGATGTAGCAGAAAAATGCCACTGGGGTGGCGCTAAAATGTTTTTATAAAATGGAGGAAAATAACATGGATTTTACATTAAGTAAAGAGCATGAGATGGCGAGAACCCTTTTCAGAGAATTTGCTGAGAAAGAGGTGAAGCCTCTTGCAATCGAGGTAGATGAGACAGAAGAGTTCCCAAGAGCGACTGTTGAGAAGATGGCAAAAGCCGGTTTTATGGGTATTCCAATTCCGAAGGAGTACGGCGGACAGGGTTGTGATGTTTTGACTTATGCGATGTGTGTTGAAGAATTAGCAAAAGTTTGTGGTACGACAGCAGTTATTGTTTCTGCGCATACATCTCTTTGCTGTGACCCGATTCTTACATATGGTACAGAGGAGCAGAAGCAGAAGTATTTGCCTGATCTTGCAAGTGGTAAGAAAATTGGAGCTTTTGGTTTGACAGAGCCAGGTGCTGGTACAGATGCACAGGGACAGCAGACAAAGGCTGTGTTAGAAGGCGATGAGTGGGTGCTCAACGGTTCTAAGATTTTCATCACAAACGGTAAGGAAGCAAATGTCTATGTAATCTTTGCGATTACAGGAATGATTGAGAAGCGCGGCAGAATGACAAAAGAGATTTCTTCTTTTATTGTGGAGAAGGGTACACCAGGATTCTCATTTGGTACAAAAGAGAAGAAGATGGGTATTCGCGGTTCATCAACTTACGAGTTGATCTTTACAGATTGCCGTATTCCAAAGGAAAATATGTTAGGACAGCAAGGTAAAGGCTTTGGCATTGCAATGCATACGCTAGATGGCGGACGTATTGGTATCGCAGCACAGGCACTTGGTATTGGCGAGGGTGCACTTGAGAGAACAATTGCGTATGTGAAGGAAAGAAAACAGTTTGGACGTGCAATTGGCGCTTTCCAGAATACACAGTTCCAGCTTGCTGACATGGCGACAAAGGCTCAGGCAGCACAGTTTATGGTATATAAAGCAGCATGTACAAAAGACCAGTACACAAAAGATCACAAGACTTCTTATAATGTAGAAGCAGCTATGGCGAAATTATATGCTGCTGAGATGGCTATGGAAGTGACTACAAAGGCAGTACAGTTGCATGGTGGCTATGGATACACAAGAGAATACGAAGTAGAGCGTATGATGAGAGATGCCAAGATTACAGAGATTTATGAAGGAACAAGTGAAGTTCAGAGAATGGTTATCTCCGCTAATCTGTTAAAGTAGAACAGTGTAAATTTCAGAAACGAAACCTAAAAGAATAATAAAGGAGAATAAACATGAAAGTTGTAGTATGTGTAAAACAGGTACCTGACACAAAGGGTGGCGTAAAGTTTAATCCTGATGGTACACTTGATAGAGCAGCTATGCTGACAATCATGAATCCTGATGACAAGGCAGGTCTTGAGGCAGCATTGAGATTAAAGGACCAATATGGCGCAGAAGTAACTGTTGTTACAATGGGCCTTCCAAAGGCAGAGGAAGTTCTTCGCGAGGCACTTGCTATGGGTGCAGATAAAGGAATCCTTGTGACAGATAGAGTTCTTGGAGGAGCAGATACATGGGCTACCTCACAGACACTTGCAGGTGCAATTAGAAATCTTGATTATGATTTAATTATTACAGGTCGTCAGGCAATTGATGGTGACACAGCACAGGTTGGACCTCAGATTTCTGAGCACCTTGGAATTCCTGTAATCTCTTATGCGCAGAAGATACAGATTGAGGGTGACAGTGTTGTTGTTGAGCGTCAGTATGATGACAGATATCATGTATTAAAGGTTAAAATGCCATGTTTGATCACAGCGCTTGCTGAATTAAATGAGCCTCGTTATATGACTCCAGGTGGAATTTTCGATGCATATAAAGCTGAGATTACCACATGGGGTAGAGCTGACTTGAAAGATGTAGAGGATTCTAATCTTGGCTTAAAGGGTTCACCGACACAGATTGCAAGAGCATCTGACAAGGTTAGAAAAGGAAAGGGTGAGAAGGTTACTTTAGACCCTTCTGAATCTGTAGAATACATTATGAACAAGTTAAAAGAGAAGCATGTGATCTAATAACGCTTAAAGTATAATGGAGGTTTATCATGAATTTAGAAGAATATAAAGGCGTGTTTGTCTTCGCACAGCAGGTAGATAACAAGGTAAGCAGTATTGCTCTTGAACTGATTGGCGAAGGAAAGAGACTTGCAGAGAAATTAGCAACGGAAGTGACAGCAGTATTGGTTGGAAGCGACGTAAAAGGGTTGGCAGACGAGCTTGCTGCTTACGGCACAGATAAGGTGATTGTAGTAGATGATCCTGAATTAAAGGAGTACAGAACAGAGCCTTATGCACATGCACTGGCATCTGTTATCAATCAGTATAAACCTGAGATTTTATTGGTAGGTGCGACTGCAATTGGTCGTGACTTAGGTCCTAGGGTATCTGCTAGAGTACATACAGGTTTGACGGCAGACTGTACTTCTCTTGAGATTGGTGATTTCCCAATCAATCCAGTTCCTGGAAAAGAGCAGAAGCACAATCAGTTGCTTATGACACGTCCTGCATTTGGTGGGAATACAATTGCTACAATCGCATGTCCAGATTTCCGTCCTCAGATGGCTACTGTTCGTCCTGGTGTTATGCAGAAACTTGAGAAGAAAGAGGGCGCTAAGGCTGTTGTTGAAGAGTTCAATCCTGGATTTACACCAGACAACAAGTATGTGGAGATCGTAGAGGTTGTTAAGAACCTTACAGATACCGTTGACATTATGGATGCTAAGATTCTTGTATCTGGTGGTCGTGGTGTAGGAAGCCCAGAGAATTTCAGGATTCTTGATGATCTTGCAGAGGCGATTGGCGGCACAGTGAGCTGTTCTCGTGCAGTGGTAGATGCTGGCTGGAAGAGCAAAGATTTACAAGTTGGTCAGACAGGTAAGACTGTTCGTCCAAATGTATATTTTGCAATTGGTATTTCTGGTGCGATTCAGCATTTGGCAGGAATGGAAGAGTCTGATATTATTGTTGCAATCAATAAAGATGAGACAGCACCAATTTTTGATGTTGCTGATTATGGTATTGTGGGCGATTTAAATAAGATTGTTCCAATGCTTACAGAGCAGATTAAGGCGGCTGTTGCAAACAAGTAATTGCAGAATTATGAATTTTACATAAAACCTCAAAGAATTTATCCTTTGGGGTTTTTTTTTGTTGAAAGATGGAGTATAATCAAATAGATAGCGTGTGCATGGGAGTATCGTGCAATTGTATTTTGACAGTCGAAGAGCAGATATATGTCAGAGAGCTACATAATGGAAATAAATAATCGAAGATAAGGAGAATCAGAATGGCATTAACAGAATTGAATACTTATACAGTAAATGATATGTATAATCTTCCAGATGGGCAGCGGGCTGAACTGATTGATGGAAGGGTTTATTATATGGCACCTGCAACAAGGAATCATCAGCGGATTGTCGGGGAGCTTTTTGCGACAATTCGAGAACATATTCGTAGGAATAACTTTAAAGGTGAAGTAGATATCACACCATTTGGTGTGTTTATTGATGCGGATGACAAGAGTTACGTTGAGCCAGATATCTGCATTATCTGTGATGATAACAAGTTGGACGAGAGAGGTTGCAATGGTGCACCCGACTGGATTATTGAGGTGGTTTCCCCAGCAAGTCGAAGGATTGATTACACCACAAAACTATTTAAATACCGTGCTGCGGGAGTGCGTGAATATTGGATTGTGGATGCAGATAAGAGTCGAGTGATGGTATATAACTTTTATCAAGATGACATGAAAGAGTACAGTTTTATTGAGGAAATTCCTGTTGGAATATACACAGATCTTACGGTTCGTATGTCGAATCTGGAATTGTGATGTTGCAAAAAGCTTGTTGAACGAAAACTGGCAGGCGATATTGGGCATGTGGTCAGAGCTATTTAGGGCTCACTTTGTATATATGGATTATTATAAGTGGAGATCAGAGTTGATTTCCACTTTTTTTAGTATGACGGGCATGCTCCTGTTCTGTGGTGAAAGTCCACTTAGACGTAGCTGCCAATGAACTTTATAGTGACTCTCGACGTTTACACCGTAAGGGGTAGGCGAGAAGAAAAGATAGCGAAATCGTAGCCCTACGAACAGAAACCTGATAATAAGACGCATACGGCGGGTAAGTTGGCTAAAGGCAACGAAGCCCTAAAGCTGTTTATGGATTTATCTGTTTTTGGGGCTACAGTTTTTATTTTTTCTTTATAACCTTTTAAAACAACCATGTTTATTCATTCACAATTTTCAACTTGTCATTTGTTTTTATAATCTGCACTATCTGCCATAGTATCACTTCCTTTCATTAAAGGCTAAAATAATTAGTTACACTTCTTGTAGTGTACATTGATTATGGTATATTTGTAAATTGTGCAGATAGTATTATAGGGATTTGGGCGGCATAAAAACCGCCTTTTTTGATATCCCAATTCTACCCCAATTTTTACCCCAAAACTACACTAAAAAGAGATAAAACATGATAATCAAAGAGAAACAGAGACAACGTTATTGACTTTATACAAACCCAGTAATATTAAATTTTGAGACGAATCATCACAATCAGAGATTAAATTTGATAAATTCTCCAACTTTATACCACAAGTATAATGACAAATTGTGCAAAGTGTGATATAATTAAAAAAAAATAAAAAAATGGCACACAGAAGTGCTGCCAGAGAGGAAACAATAATGAACAGGACATTATCAATCAACGGAATGGATCTCCCAATTAGTAGAACATTTGAACAGGCGCTGTATTCCAAACAGAGTCTATCTTTTGCATGTCCATATAAGATGGGAAAAAGTTGGTTGAGTCGTGCCGATATTAGGCTAGAGCGTTAAGTGTACATCGAAAAGGCATGAAGTATCATATTTATGATTATCACCGCTTATCTTGTATGGAGGAAGTCTTACAGGATAGGCGGTTTTCTTTTTGTTTTTCTGATTGCATACACTGGAAAAAATTTGATAGAATCAAAAATTGATTTAGGAAGGAGAAGAAATGTTGGGAAATGATATATTAGAAATCAAGGGAAAAGTAAACACAGCTCTGTGTTATGCAAAGGTTGTGGAGGACGAAGCAGTTGAGCAGATTCGTAGAATGTGTGATTATGAATTTACACAAGACAGCAGAATCCGCATTATGCCTGATGTCCATGCTGGAAAAGGCTGCACTATCGGGACGACCATGACAATTACAGATAAGGCAGTACCCAATATAGTCGGCGTGGATATTGGATGCGGTATGTATACAGTTAACCTCGGGAAAGCGGATATTGATTTTGAAAAAATGGATGCAGCTGCACATTTTATTCCATCAGGTAAGAATGTGTGGGAGGGCAGACAAGAACGATTTGATTTATTGCAGTTGCGCTGTTATCGAAATTTAAAGGATGCAAAACGTTTAGAGCGAAGCCTTGGAACCTTAGGAGGTGGAAATCATTTTATCGAGGTGGATATGGCGCAGGATGGAACAAAATATCTTGTGATACATTCCGGCAGCAGAAACCTAGGAAAACAGGTGGCAGAGTTCTATCAACAGTTGGCAATTGAACTGCATACAGGCAAGGATGAGTATTTTCAGAAAAGAGATGCACTGATTGTGGAATACAAGGCGGCAGGGCGCAGGAAGGAGATACAAAATGCGTTGAAGGAACTCAAATGGGAACATCGAGATTGCCTGATACCGGAAGACTTGCGCTACCTTTATGGAACATATTTTGAGGACTATTTACATGATGTGGAGATTTGCCAACAATTTGCAAGACGAAATCGTGAGAAAATGGCGGAGGTTATTTTAGAGAAAACAGGAATGACAGGAACAGAGGCGTTCCATACAATTCACAACTATATTGATACGGACGAGATGATATTGCGCAAGGGGGCAATTGCCGCCCACAAGGGCGAAAAAGTGTTAATTCCAATTAATATGCGAGATGGAAGTGTTCTTGCTATTGGAAAAGGTAATCTAGAGTGGAATTATTCTGCACCGCACGGCGCCGGACGACTAATGTCACGCACCAAGGCAAAAGAAAGCTTATCTATGGAGGATTACCGCAAAATGATGAAGGGTGTCTACACAACCTCTGTCAACGAGGCGACACTTGACGAAGCGCCAATGGCATATAAGTCACTTGAGGATATTATTGATGTTATTAGAGAGTCCGTGGACGTTATTGATATTATGAAACCAATCTATAATTTTAAGGCATCTGACTAGAGCACTGGAAAATCAGGTTCTTCTGCTCTGGCGGAGACCAGAACAGGAGGAATATAAAAATGGTTACAGTACCGACGATAGATATGGTAAAGACGGGGCAGCACATTATGGAGCTGCGGGTTCAGGCGGGGCTGTCTGTGCGGCAGCTACAGGAAATTTTTGGATTTTCTACACCACAGGCGCTATACAAATGGCAGCATGGGACAGCGCTGCCCACAATTGACAACCTTGTTGTGCTGGCGGCGGTGCTTGGTGTGAAGGTTGATGACATTCTTGTCACGACCGACAGCTCAATGGCTGCCAGCGCATAAAGTTTTCTACAATTTTCTATTTATAAAATCATCTATAGCAATCATATAGTTACAGTTCAGCCTTGCTGAACTGTAACATCATATACAAAAGATATCATTCCATGATTGATATTACAGCGAAAAGTAAGTATAATAGTAATTGATAAAACCTATTTTGGAAGCGAATACAGATGTCAATTGATGAATGGAGAGATTTGTATGTGCACAGCAGCTACTTATAAGACAGCAGATTTTTATTTTGGACGTACATTAGACAATGATTTTTCTTACGGTGATGAGGTGACAATTACCCCCAGAAAATATCCATTTCATTTTCGGGAGGTGGAAGACATCAATATACATTATGCAATCATTGGCATGGCTTATGTGGTGGAGGATTACCCGCTGTATTATGATGCGATCAATGAAAAAGGGCTGGCGATGGCAGGACTCAATTTTGTAGGAAATGCTGTTTACAGAGATTATGCCTACGATAAGAACAATATTGCGCAGTTTGAATTGATTCCGTGGATTCTATGTCAGTGTGCTACCGTCAAACAAACGCGTGTTTTGCTAGAGAGAATAAATATCTGTAATACAAAGTTTGCTGAAAGTCTACCTACAGCGCAGTTACATTGGATAATTGCAGATAGTGAGGAGGCGATTACAGTAGAGTCCGTGGCGGACGGGATAAAAGTCTATGATAATCCAGTTGGTGTGCTCACGAATAATCCGCCGTTTGATGAACAATTATTTGCGCTCAACAATTATATGCATCTATCTGCAAAGCCGCCAGTTAATACCTTTGCACCAGGATTAGAGTTGCGGCTGTACAGCCGTGGAATGGGTGCTCTTGGGCTACCCGGGGATTTATCGTCGCAATCCAGATTTGTGCGGGCAGCCTTTACTAAAATGAATGCGGTCAGCGGCAAGGGAGAGCAGGAAAGTGTCAGCCAATTCTTTCATATTTTAGGTGCAGTTGACCAGCAGCGAGGATGCTGCATTTTGGAGAATGGAGGATATGAAGTGACACTCTACACATCTTGTTGCAATGCCAGCAAGGGAATCTATTATTATACAACATATGATAATCATCAGATTACAGCGGTTGATATGCACAGGGAAAAGCTGGATGGCATAGAGTTAGTGCGATATCCAACAGTGGGAGAGGAGCAGATTCGACTACAGAATGCATAGATTGAAAAAAATCTTTTATGAAAAGGGACTGGTATGAAAGTACAGTAATATTGTTAAAGGAATTGTATGAGGCACAGATATGGAAAGAGAAAAAGAGTTGTCAAATAAGGAATCAAACAGTGCAGAAAGTACGCCGGATAAACTTGCAGGATTGAAAGTTTTGGTGGTCGAGGACAATATGCTAAATTTGGAAATTATGACAGAAGTTCTGAAAGAGCGCGAATTAATTGTCACTGCGGCAGAGAATGGGCAGATTGCAGTCAAATTATTTGAAGACAATCCACCAGGGACATTTGATGTGATTTTGATGGATATGCATATGCCTATTATGGGTGGTGTAGAGGCCACAAAAACAATTCGCACTATGGAGCGCACAGATGCACAGACAATACCGATACTTGCGCTCACTGCAAATGATTTTGAGGAGGATATTCGTCAGACACGAGAAGCAGGCATGAATGACCATTTGACAAAACCGTTTGATATGGAGAAAATATTTGAGGCAATTGTGGCCTGCACAGGAAAGTGAGAAGGGAATGTATTTCTCTTCTCATTTTTTATGCACACGCCGATGCATAGGAAATATGCCATTGCATGGCGCATCGGCGGCGCGGCGAGTAGGGAAGATAGAACTTCCCTACTCGATTGCATAGACCCGTGCAGAGGAAATATGCCGCTAAGGCGGCGCATGGGTTGCGTGGCAAGTAGGGAAGAAGAGACTTCCCTGCTCAATTGCACACGAACACCCAAAGGAAGAATGTCAGCAAAGCTGACGGGTGCCCGGCGCGCGAGTGGAAGAAATAATCTTCCCTTACTCGGTTGTGATAATAAAAAATTTTATATTGACAAAACAATTTCAAAGTGATATGATTTTGATATCAAAAGAAATTATAAGTAAATCAATCAACGTTCTACAAGGAGGTTACACTATGGAAGAGAAAGTTTTATCAAAGAAGAGAAATGGAATGGCTGTATTATGTGGCATATTGTTATTGTATGCAGCGTCGGTAGTAGGGATTTATTTCGGCGCGGTAAATGCATATAATGCTGTTATTTTTGCCAGCATTTTCCTGATTGTTGTGGCGACAATCCTTTTGCCGGGATTAAAAGTTCTAAAGCCGCAGGAAGCGCTGGTACTCACATTGTTTGGTAATTATGTGGGGACATTGAAGGAAGACGGTTTTTATTTTGTGAATCCGTTTTGCTCCAGCGTAAATCCAGCAGCGCGGACAAAGCTCAATCAGAGTGGAGATGTAAATGACTCCGCCACAATGTTGGCGATTGCAAGTAAGACCACGGGCATAAATATGGAAGCTTACAGCAGCAAGATTTCACTGAAAATCATGACCCTGAACAACAACAAGCAGAAGATTAACGATTGCCTTGGTAATCCGATTGAGATTGGAATTGCGGTTACATGGAAGGTTGTGGACACAGCAAAAGCAGTGTTTAATGTAGACAATTACAAAGAGTTTCTGTCTTTGCAATGTGACAGTGCACTCCGCGATATTGTGCGCATTTACCCTTATGATGTTGCGCCAAATGTTGATACGACAGGGGACGGATTATCGGACGAGGGAAGTTTGCGTGGTTCGAGTGAGATTGTTGCAGCCAGAATCCGCGAAGAGATACAAAAAAGAGTCGAGGAGGCAGGCATTGAGGTTGTCGAGGCACGCATTACATATCTTGCCTACGCGCCGGAAATCGCTGCGGTAATGTTACAGCGGCAGCAGGCGTCAGCGATTATTGATGCGCGGAAAATGATTGTAGATGGTGCAGTTGGCATGGTTGAGATGGCATTGGAGCGCTTGAACGAAAATCATACGGTAGAGCTTGATGAGGAGCGTAAGGCGGCGATGGTTTCCAACTTATTAGTTGTACTTTGTGGGAACCGTGACGCACAGCCTATTGTAAATTCGGGCAGTTTGTATTGAGGAATACAGAAACAAAAAGGAATGATGTTATGGGTGATTCTGGTAAAAAACAAGTTCCGCTTAGGCTTTCGGCAAAGCTGTACGATACAATTGCAGCGTGGGCGGAGGACGATTTTCGCTCTGTCAATGGACAGATTGAGTACCTGCTGACAGAGTGTGTCCGGCAGCGGAAAAAAAACGGGAAATATATCTCAGACGAGATAGATAAACCACTGGAAATTGATATTTAGGAACTGTTAATAAATAATTCATAAGAATGCCTTGTCACAAGTTATTTCTAAACGGTTCCTTAGAAAAGGGGGTGTGATACTTATGAAACATTGGCAGAAGATGGCTGCGCCAATTGTGATTACTTCCATTATGATTGTTTATTATACTGGAATGGCAGTATTTCTTATAATGGTACCCAGCATTCCTACAGGAATCAAAATTTTAATGATTGTGATATCGCTGATACTGGCGGGAGTGATGTTTGGTGTATTAATTAGCAGAATAAAAGAAATTAAAGGAGGAGAAGAGGATGATCTTAGTCAATACTGATTATATTAGTGGGAAGGAACTGGAAATGCTTGGTCTTGTGAAGGGAAGTACAATTCAGTCAAAAAATGTGGGAAAGGATATTACGCAAAGCTTTAAAACTTTGGTGGGAGGCGAATTGAAGACTTACACAGAAATGATGAATGAGGCGCGAGCACTCGCTACAAAACGCATGGTCGAGGAAGCTGAAAAACTTGGCGCTGACGCGGTTGTCAACATACGCTATGTGTCTGCGGCAGTGATGCAAGGAGCGGCGGAAGTGATGGCATATGGTACCGCTGTGAAATTTAACTAATTGTGGTCAAAACAATCAATGAAAGTCTTTGTTGGGAATTATGATAAGAAGATTTGCGGATACCCCATTTAATTTATTCGTAACATTAGCGCTTGTTTTGTTTGGTACTATTTTTGGAGAATTGAAATAGTAGACAATTCGTTGCTTTTTACACCTGCACCATGCACTTGCTGCATG
>DEPD01000153.1:28126-33514 GCA_002358575.1 Lachnospiraceae bacterium UBA3401
TTGTGTGCATCAATTGTTGCAATTCACACCAAACCATCATAAATGAATACGATATTGGTGTGGGTGTGAATTGTGACAACAATTCCTTACATTTTTGTAACATTGGCAATAGTCATTTTCAGCGAAAGCAAAAGGCTGTATAATAGATTTGTGGTGAAGTGTAATGCACTGTCTGTTGATTTTAAGTGATTACTGTTTCTATAAAAATGGAGGACGCATGGATACAAGATTAAAGATTATGATTGTTGAGGACGACACAGCACTTGCGAGAGAACTTGCTTCTTCTCTTGAAAAATGGCAGTACAATGTTGTCTTGGCAGAACGGTTTGATAATATTTTGCAAGAGTTTATAGAAAAAAGACCATATATGGTCTTATTGGACATTAATCTCCCAGGTTATGATGGATTTTATTGGTGTAGTCAGCTACGTCAAATTTCAAATGTACCAATTATCTATATTAGCAGCCATAGCGCTGATCAAGACAAAATTATGGCGATAGCGCAGGGCGGGGACGACTATGTAGAAAAACCTTTTCGCATGGAGCTGTTAAAGGCAAAGATTGAGGCAGTGCTTCGGCGCACATATGAGTACAAGGTGAGGGAACGCATTTTTTTAAGCGCAGGGTTATGTTTTGACAGCGCGACGCAAAGCCTGTATATTATTTTAGAAAATGACACAAAAAAGGATAGCGAATTGTCCGTGCCTGGCGGACAGACAAAAGAACAGGAAATTGAACTCACCAAATCAGAGCGACGCCTTTTTGCCCGTTTGATGGAAAATAAACCAGATGTTGTGACGCGTGACGAACTGATGATGGAACTGTGGAATACAGACGAGTATGTCACAGATGCGGCGCTTACCACAATTATTAGCAGACTGCGTGCCAAGCTTAAAATGGTGTGCGGCGAGGAAGTGATATTTACCAAAAAAGGGCAAGGGTATTTTGTACAATGATTGTGTTTCGGTGGCTAAAGAAAAGATGGAAAGAAACTATAGTTCGTTTCGCGATAGGAGTGTGTTTTAATCTGTATTTTATTATTCTAATGCAGGTGACACAAATCAAATATCTGTTGTATCTTGATTTGCTATTGTTGGTGATGGTAGCAATTATAGAGGGTACAGCCTTTTTTGATTTCTATAAAAAAGAGCGCAGAAAAGCGATTTTTTTACAGAAAGAAGAGCCTATTTATATGTATTTTGACAATATGGAGGACAGCGCAGTTTTTGTGCACGACCTACAGGTTTTGGAAGCATGTGTGCAGAAAAAGTATGCAGAAAACTGTGACTTACAGGACTTTGTGGCAAAGTGGTGTCATGAGTTTAAGATACCACTCGCAGCGGCATTTTTAATCGTAGAAAAACTAAAAGATGCAGATGCAAGAACCGATTTGCGGGAACAACTTGAGCGAATGAATTGGCAGATGAGTATGATGATGCAAGGGTGCAGGCTGCAAAGCCCGCTGTTTGATTTGCAAGTTAAATCAGTATCGCTCTCAGCATGTGTCCGAACGTCCATTAAAAATAACCAATTTTTTCTGATTCAGAAAAAGTTCCAGATGGATGTGGCGGTTGGAAATGCGTACGTTTACACAGACGAAGTTTGGCTGACCTATATTTTGGACCAGATTTTAAACAATGCAGTTAAGTATACAAGGACGAACGTAGCACATAAGATTCATTTTTGGACAGAGTGCCTTTTATCAGAAGCATTTTTGTCAAATTCGCAATCACAGGAAACTTGTAAACCGCATTCAACAGAATCGCTGTCATCAGAAAATATTGCACTATATATAGAAGACAACGGCGAAGGGATTCAGGCGTGTGATATACGACGCATTTTTGAGAAAGGGTTTACAGGCAGTAACTATCATAATGGCAGATATAAATCTACTGGAATGGGGCTGTATATGGCGAATAAAATTGCAGAAAGACTAGAACACAAATTGTCTGTGGAGAGTCAATATGGAGAATATACACGGTTTTGCATTGTATTTCGGAGAAAAGAAGATGTGTAAAGATTTCGTAAACAAATATGATAAAAAAGAGCAAATTGTCCGATACAATTTATAGAGCATTTTATAAAAGGATTTATAAAAAAGTCTTGTAGAAATTTGAGAGGCTAAAATTAACAGGAGGTTGAAAGTATGCAGGTACAGTGGAATCAAACAAATTCGTTTCAGCAATTAAATAGTCAGTTTGTAAATAATACTTACAAAACCAAGGAAAGCCAATCTTTGCTTACGCGGCGCAGAATGTTGGAGGCGCAGGACCAGGCGAAGGAGACGGACGCGGTAAGAATGACAATTTCTGGAGAGGCGATGGAACTATCGCGACAAGTTAAGGAGATGGAGCGCGCACAACAGGCACAGACACTGGAACAGATAGGGGGGCAAAGTACTTCCCCGGAATTGACAGAGGAAGATTTATATGATGAGTTGGTTTTGCAAATGCGCATCTGGGGAGATGCAACAGCCAATATACGAAATCAATATGACCACAAGGAGACAAAGGAACTGGCAGAGAAGCGGGCGGCTGCGCTGACGCAACTGCAAAACCTTGAGCAATTACAAAAATCTGAGGCGATCAAGCAGGAGAAAGAAGCACAGAAGGCAGCGGAGCTGGCGGCGATGCGGCAGGAAGAGGTCAACAAAAAAAGTTCGGAACTGATTATGATGATAGAGAGCTTTGAGGAACAGAAGTACGACGAGGAGCAAGCAGAGGAAACATCGGATCAGAAGGATACACAAGAGACAGAAACAAACTCCAATAATAGCCTTTTAGAAGGAAAAATTGGAGTTTCCGCGGCAAAACGGGAGCTGGGAATGTTGGGGACAATCTCACAGATGGAAGCGTCCGGCGAATATAATCTGATGACAAATATTGAGTCTATTCAGGGGCTGCTTGATGAGCGTCGCAGCATCTACAGGATGAACAATGAGCCAAGCATTAGTATTCAAGAAAAGATAAAAGCAATGTCTGACTATGTGGCTACATTGGTCAATCCTGATATGATGCGACAGTATTTTGGAGAGCGCATGGAGGCAGAGACTGATGAAAATACCAAGAAAAAACTGTCGATGATGTACGACTATTTTATGAGCCTGGATATGAAGGATGAAATTCAAAATTTATCAAAAGATCGAGCGCATGCATTACAAGAAAAACGCAATGCAAAAGATCTGCGTATTGCGCATTTGGGCAGCCGACATCTTGCAATGGCGGCACAACAAGAAAAGGAGCTTCAATCACTTTTTGACGAGAATGATATTTTGAGAGCACAAGGGCAAGGAAGTGTTGTTGACCATACGGAAGACATTGCAGAGCGGTTGCAGGAAAAACTGGATGAGCGCGATCATGTAGATGAGAAGGAGCCAATCGAAGAAGAAACAACAGAAGAAATCCTATCCGAAAAGGAACGACTTGAGGAGGAAGAAGAAACAGAATAACAGAATGGAGCTTGGAAAAGAGCTCCTTTTTTTATGCGTGCGGGCACCCAAAAGAAAAATGTGCTATTTACAATATTATAAAAGGCTGTTAAAATGTAAGTTATCTGAAACTGTCTAGGAACAGAAAAGATACATTAGTCGATAAAGGTGAAAGATATGCGTTTATATAAAAAAGTGAAACTGTGTTATATTGAAGCGGCAGCGATTGCGCTGGCAGTTTGCGCGTTTCTGTTTCCGTCAATACAGCTTTTTAAACATACAGGTGATAATTTTTTTGCAGTTCAGCTAAATGGAATTCCGGTCGGAAATTTGGGGTCAACAGAGCAGTTGGATGAACTTTTGACCAAAGCAAGGCGTCAGGTTGTACAGGAGATTGGAAATGACGAACTTGTGTTTATAGATGCGGACATTACAACAGAGGGAAGCGAAAAACTTTGGGGTGTGGTTGATGACGATCAAACTGTGATTGACAATATGGTGGAGGTGATGAAAAATAGTACGCGCAAGACGCTGCACCGTTCTTATACCGTCAAGGTAAACGAGACAGCGGTAAACCTTGGTTCCTATGATGAAGTGCATGAGCTGCTTGAGCAGGCATTATCTCCTTATGATGCACAAAATCAGTATCAAGTACAACTTGAGTTGGACCAAGACCGTGAGATAAACGTGCTTGAAGCGGTGATTTCACCACGGGAGGACGCGCTTGTGGACGAGGAAGATTTTAGCAGGTCCGCAGGAATTGCAGCGGATTTGGAAGCCATGTTTGCGGCGGTGGAGCCGGTGGTGGAGAGAGGATTTGAAGATTTTGCAGTGGGGTTGACAGATATTGCCTATGCTGAGAAAATAGAAGTGGTGGAGGCGTATCTGCTCGAAGAGAAATTAAATTCTGTGGAGGAGGCAGTAAACCTTGTTACGAAGGAACAGGAGACGCAGATAATATATAAGGTAGTTTCTGGCGATACCCTTTCACAAATATGTCTTACCAATAATATTCCAATGGATGAGTTGATAGCAATTAATGATGCTCTTGAAGATGAAAATACAATGATACGTGTTGACCAGGAGCTTGTCATTACTGTTCCAGAACCAGAGCTTTCCATTATGTGGGAAGAGGAGCAGGTCTACACAGAGGATTATGAGGCAGAAGTTCAGTATATTCCAAATGATGACTGGTATACAACGCAGAGAGTGACACTTCAAGAGCCGTCTGCCGGCAGGCGCAAAGTGGCAGCAGTTATCTCATACAAGAATGGTCAAGAAGTCGGCAGAGAAATTTTAAAGGAACAGGTGTATGCGGAGGCAGTCCCCAAAATAATAGAGCGCGGGACAAAGATTCCACCAACTTACATTAAACCAATTTCTGGTGGAAGGCTTAGTTCTGGATTTGGCGCAAGAAGTGCACCGACAAAAGGCGCTTCGACAAACCACAAAGGAATTGATTGGGCAGTGCCGATTGGAACAAGAGTAGTGGCTTCCAATGCAGGAACTGTAGTACATGCAGGCTGGGCGAGCGGGTATGGCTATGCGGTCTATATCAATCACGCAGACGGCAGGCAGACCCGATATGGACATTTGAGCAAAGTGCTGGTAAAAACTGGACAGACCGTATCGCAGGGAGAACGGATTGCCTTGAGCGGAAATACTGGACGAAGTACAGGGCCGCATGTCCACTTTGAAATCCGAATTAACGGTAACGCTGTGAATCCATTAAAATATTTAAATTAACAAAATTTATGACGAACACCCGCATTTCTGTGAAAAACAAATTGTTACTGTTCATTTTGTATGGATTCTTACCTATTATTGGAATGGAGTAAACAATAACAACAAATTTTTTGTTTATTTTAAAGGAAGTCTTCACAAATAGCTTGATGCTTGTAACAGGAAGCCGAAGGCTGAACTGTTGTTACAATTCACATACACGCCAGATTTCGTATTGAT
>DEPD01000131.1:0-35874 GCA_002358575.1 Lachnospiraceae bacterium UBA3401
TCGAGGAGGTATGTCAAAAAACGTAGGCGCTGCGGGCTGCGGCGAGGCTTTTTGGCATGCATAATCGGAGAAACAGCCAAGTCAAGATGCGTCAGTTATTTTTCTGCAGTTCCTTAGTTGTAATGATTAAGAATACTATAGTCCAGATTAAAGGGCTATTCTTTTATTTACAGACCTGGGCAGCGGAAATAAAATGATAAAAATGGCATATGGGCGATGAGTAGGGGAAGATAAATTTTCGCTACTCCATTTTTTGTGTTTTTTGCAATAGCATGTTTTAAACTCTTTGCCTGATCTATTAATTATATGAGGATAAATCAAAAACTCATGAGTAAAAGTCATTGTATCTGATGCAGCGGCAAAATATAATGATTGTATCTATTTAAATACATGATTAATATATTTAGATTCCTAAAGGTTTTTATATTTGATGCTATGAGAAGATTTTTTGTCTGATAGGAACAAAATTATAAAGGTAGATTGTTTAATCTTTTATTTAGTTAGTAGAAAGTCTGTCGCTGGAACAAGAGAAATTTAGAGACACTATAAGTACACTATGGAGGAGAATATGCTGGAAGAAAAAAAGATTGTGATAAATCAGGATATTAAAGTGTCTTTTCATAATAATGTGGATTTCTGTATTGGAACAGGACGCATGGGACTTGCCCTGACACAGGAGTACCAAGAGCAATTAAGACTGGTGCAGGATGAGATTGGTTTTCGACATATTAGGGGGCATGGGCTGTTTTGTGACGATATGGCGATATATCATGAATACGAAGAGAATGGTATAAGGAAAGTAGAGTATAATTACACATATTTGGACCGGGTAATGGATTTTTACAGGAGTGTGGGGCTGCGTCCATTTTTGGAGCTGGGTTTTATGCCAGAGAAGCTTGCACGCGGCACACAGACAATCTTTTACTGGAAAGGAAATACGACTCCGCCATGCAATTATAGTACATGGTGTGAGATGGTACAGCGTCTGCTGCGTCATCTGATGGACCGCTACGGTGCAGAGGAGGTTGTGACATGGCCGATCGAGGTGTGGAATGAGCCGAATTTGTGCGGATTTTGGGAGAATGCGGACATGCAGGAGTACTTTCGGCTTTTTCATGAAACCTTTGATGCAGTCAAGACGGTGGATAGCAGGTTTTGTGTGGGTGGACCCGCAGTCTGTGGCGGCACGGACGAGGTGTGGATTCGCGCTTTTATGGAATATTGCAAGGAAAATAAAATTGCGGTGGATTTTGTAACTAGGCATCACTATACGATTGAGCAGCCAGAACATGTGGGACATTATGACTATGTGAAGCTGATGAGCCCAGAGAACGGCTTTGCGAATCTGAAAACTTCGCGCGATATCATTGATTCTTTTACAGAGTATAGAGGCTTGCCAATTCACATCACAGAATTTAATACTTCCTATACACCCAAGAGCGTGATCCATGACACAAACTTGAATGCGGCGTTTATCGCATATCAGCTATCGCGGCTGGGCGACGGGAATTCGTCATATTCTTACTGGACTTTTGGAGATGTGTTTGAGGAACAGGGGGTGCCGTTCACACCGTTTCACGGCGGTTTTGGACTGGTGGCGGACGGCTGTATTCCCAAGCCGACTTTCTGGACCTTTGTTTTTTACAAAAAGCTGCAGGAGAGTAGTGGAACATGTGTTTATAGAGATGACAGTTTGGTGGTGTTGAGAAAACCAGATGGGGGATACTTGGGCGTGAGCTGGAATCCTGTGAAATTAAACACAGAGAAGGAAAAGTGCATTGTGCTCTCTTTGCCGGTAGAAGCGGGGATATACAGTCTTTTGACAGAGACAGTGGATGAGGAGACTTGCAATCCACTGAAAGTGTGGCATGATCTGGGCGAGCCTGCGAATCTCACGGATGGACAGAAAAAACTTCTGCGGCAGGCAGCACAGCCTTTTGTGCAAACGTACAGACTGGAGAGTGCGGGTGCTGTAGTGGAAGTCTCACTTTTGCTGAAGCGGAATGCAGTTGTCTATTTTGATGTCTGGAAATGTGAGATACAATCTGACCGCGGTTATGATTATGAGCGTGCGGTTTTTGGATATGTTGGAGAGTGATATCTCTGTGCAAGAAGAGAATTTGATGGTCTAAAATGAGTTACGAGAGGAAAGGGAAATGGATACAGGGAAAATAACGATTACAAAAGGTTACAAGGGTGTGGATGATACCAATCCGCTGATGACACAGCGGTTTGGCGCTGATCCGTATGCGATGGTATATAGGGATAGGGTGTATATTTACATGACTGCAGACGTATTTGAGTACAACACAGACGGGAATGTCAAGGAAAATACATACAGTAAGATTCACCAGATTAACATGATTTCGACAAACGATATGGTTAATTTTACTGACCACGGTTCCATCAATGCAGCTTCTCAGACAGGAATTGCAAAATGGGCGAAAAATTCGTGGGCACCTGCCGCAGCATGGAAGGAGATTGATGGGAAAGATCAGTTCTTTTTATATTTTGCAGATGGAGGTGGCGGAATTGGTGTTCTTCAGGCAGACAGCCCTATAGGACCGTTCCGCGATCCACTGGGAAAGGGGCTGATCACAAGAAAGACGCCAAATTGCGCGAATGTATTTTGGCTGTTTGATCCGGCAGTATTGATGGATGATGATGGGAGAGCCTATCTGTATTTTGGAGGCGGTGTGCCTGAAGGAAAAGCAGTTGCGCCAGGAACGGCGAGAGTGGTTGAACTTGGCGCAGACATGATCAGCATTGTCGGGAATCCACAAACAATTGAGGTGCCATATTTGTTTGAGGATTCTGGCATTCACAAGGCGGGTGGAAAATATTACTATACTTACTGTACAAATTGGCAGGTTGACGCAATAGGAACAAAACAATATGGTTTTCACAATGGGGAGATTGCCTGTCTGGTTAGCGATGCGCCAATGGGACCATTTGTGTATCAGGAGACAATTTTAAAAAATCCGAGCAGTGTTTTTGGATTGGAAAGCAATAATCATCACTGCATTTTTCATTTTCATAATCAGTGGTATATTGCTTATCACACGAGGGTTTTAGAGAAGGCAATGGGTGTGCAGAAGGGATATCGCTGTACACATATTGATGCGTTTGAGATGCAGGAGGACGGCACAATTGGAGAGATCAAACAAACTTTGTACGGCAGAAGACAGATTCGATATGTGGATGCTTATCAGCAGAATCCAGCGGCCAACTTTGCTGTTATGGCAGGCGTAGTGACTATGGAGGACAAAAGCTGCAGTTATAACAGCGGCGAAATGGTACTGACAGGCATTGACAGTGGTGATTTTATTAAGGTGGCAGGCGTGGATTTTGCGGAAGAATCGCCAAAGATGTTTGCAGTCATGCTGCGATGTGCAAAAAATAACACAGCGGACGGTGTGATTCAAGTGCGTATTGACAGTTTTGAGGGAGAACTTTTGGCAAGCCTGCTGGTAAAAGGTTTAACAAATGAACAAAGATTTGTAGAATGTGAGACGCCGCTTTTGACATTAGTGCATGGTGTGCATGACTTGTATCTGATATTTGAAGGACAAGGTTATGAGATAAAGATATGGAATTTTAAAAGTTAAAAGAGTTAGGAGGTACACATGATGGAATTGTTTCAGAATAAGGAAAAGACTGCGGAGTACCGCAGGCGCGCGCAGGAGCTGGTCGCGCAGATGACATTGGAGGAGAAAGTGATGCAGACGGTTCATCAGTCGCCGGAGATTAAGCGCCTTGGCATCAAGGCGTACAATTGGTGGAATGAGGCGCTACATGGCGTGGCGCGCGCGGGCACAGCGACGGTGTTTCCACAGGCGGTCGGAATGGCGGCTGTGTTTGATGAGGATTTGATGGAACAGGTGGGCGATGCAGTTTCCACGGAAGCACGTGCAAAGTTTGCAATGCAGCAAGAAGGAGATGACAAGGACATTTATAAAGGACTGACGTTCTGGGCACCTAATGTCAATATCTTTCGTGATCCAAGATGGGGGCGGGGACATGAGACTTTTGGTGAGGACCCATATCTCACGAGCAGGCTGGGCGTGCGCTATATCATGGGACTGCAAGGACATGATGAAAGATATTTAAAGACGGCGGCGTGCGCAAAGCATTTTGCGGTGCACAGCGGACCAGAGGACGTGCGGCACAGTTTTGACGCACATGTGAATGAGCAGGATCTGCGCGAGACGTATCTCCCAGCATTTCAGGCGTGTGTGCAGGAGGCTGGGGTGGAGACTGTGATGGGTGCGTACAATCGCACGAACGGGGAGCCTTGCTGTGGAAGCAGATATCTTTTAAAAGAAATTCTACGGCAGGAGTGGGGATTTGAGGGACATGTGACCTCGGACTGCTGGGCGATCAAGGATTTTCATGAGCAGCATGGTGTGACAGCGACACCTGTGGAATCTGTCGCACTTGCTATGAACAACGGGTGCGATTTAAACTGCGGTTCGCTTTTCTTGTATTTAAAGCAGGCAGTTGAGGAGGGGCTGGTAGAGGAAAAACGGATCGATGAGGCGGTGGTAAACATATTTACTTCACGTATGAAACTGGGCATGTTTGATGAAAAGGGCGAGAATCCGTATGATAAAATTTCGTACACAGTCGTGGATTCACCTGAGATGCGCAAGCTGAATGAACAGGTGGCAGAACGCTGTATCGTCCTACTCAAAAATAACAACCATACACTGCCACTGCAGAAAGACAAAATTCATACCATCGGCGTGATTGGCCCGAATGCAGATAACCGTAGGGCACTGGTCGGTAACTATGAGGGAACGGCATCACGCTATGTGACAGTGCTTGAAGGGATTCAAGATTATGTGGGCAACGAGGCACGTGTCCTCTATTCCGAGGGCTGCCATCTGTACATGGACAGGACGAGCGGGCTTGCGCAAGAGAATGATCGGGCTTCCGAAGTGCGCGGCGTCTGTAAGGCGAGCGATGTCGTTATCGCAGTGATGGGGCTGGACGCTTCGCTAGAAGGCGAAGAGGGAGACACAGGCAACGAATATGGCAGTGGTGACAAACCCAACTTAAATCTGCCAGGGCTACAGCATGATATCTTAAAAATTGCGAAGGAGAGTGGGAAGCCAGTAATCTTGGTGCTCCTGACAGGAAGTGCAATGGCTGTGACATGGGAGGATGAGAACCTTGATGCCATTGTGCAGGGCTGGTATCCAGGCGCACAGGGCGGTACGGCAATCGCGCGTATTTTATTTGGCGATGCAAATCCAGAAGGAAAGCTTCCGGTGACATTTTACCGCACAGCGGAGGAGCTTCCGGCGTTTGAAGATTATTCTATGAAGAACAGAACTTATCGTTATATGAAGCAGAAAGCACTGTATCCGTTTGGATTTGGGTTGTCATACACGGATTATATATATGAGAATGTGATGCTTGTATCAGACGACATCCGTGGGGAGAAAGGCGTTGTCCTGCGGGCAGATGTCACAAATAGTGGGGGGATGGACGGGATTGAGACGATTCAGGTCTATGTCGGTCTCGAGCGTGAAGATGCGCCGAATCCACAATTGAAAAAGATTGCGAAGGTGTCGTTAAAGGCGGGCGAAACAAAGAGGATCGAGGTGGTACTGCCCAGAGAAGCGTTTATGCTTTGTGATAAATATGGAAAGCGCGTGCTGTATCCAGGAACATATCATATCTATATGGGCGGATCACAGCCGGATGCGAGGAGTCGAGAGCTGACGAAAAAGGAAGTGTGTCATTTTCAGATTTCGTTGGATTAGATAAGTAGCACCTGATGCAAGGCATATCAAAAGCACTACATCAGGTGTTGTTTTTATGCGCACGGGTTTAAAATAATTTTCAAGGAAGGAGAGATAAAAATGTTTCATAAAAAAAGTCTGGTATTGAGGCGGCTAAAAGCTGTACTTGCGATGGCTGTAATGATGGTACCGGGGATTGTGCCAGGAGAAGGGAACTGTATGGTCGAGGCAGCGCAGGAGAGCGAATATGAGCAACTGGATGAGCTATATCAGGATTATTTTCGATTTGGTGTGGCGTGTGAGGCGATCAGTCATTGGAATGATAAAAATAAAGAAATCGGAAATCCAGCGAAAGAAGAGTTGATCAGCACTGTTTTTAACAGCATCACCTGTGGCAATGAGATGAAACCTGCCTATAATTTTAATCCACAATCTGAGTCGCTCATATCGTTCAATCCGGCGGCAAAAGAGATGCTGGATTGGGCGGTACAGCATAATATGGGCGTTCGCGGGCACACGCTGGTTTGGCACAGCCAGGTCAATCCGGCCATTTTTGCAAAGGATTTTGAGGCGTATTCTGACGGGAGGCTGACAAATTCGGATTCTGCGGAGCTGGACGAGGCGTGCTTGGTGGACAGAGAGACGTTGCTGGCGCGGTTAAAGACGTATATTTACAGTGTAATGGAGTACACGTACCGGAATGGGTACGCAAGAAATATCTACGCATGGGACGTGGTGAACGAGGCGGCAGACGAACAAAATGAGGATGGTCTGCGCAGAAGCTACTGGTATAAGATCATCGGACCAGACTATCTTTACTATGCTTTTTTGTATGCGCGAGAGGCGGAGACAATCTATGCAAGGCAGTATGCTGCGGATTACGGACTCGATGCAGAGACGGACGACTTGTCAGAGATTATGCCAAGGCTTTTTTACAATGATTACAATGAATGGTTCGAGGACAGAAGTGACAAGATTGTCAAATTTCTGACACAGGATAAGTGGAATGAGAACCATGCGAAGGTGCAGAGTGATGTCATTGTGCCTGACGGGGATGGTACAATTTATGGGGATGGGCTTCTGGATGGTATTGGCATGCAGGGACATTTGAACGATACGCAGGACATTGAACAGTATATGCGCGCGCTGCAAAAATACAGTGCGGAGGTGGACGAGGTTCATATCACAGAACTCGATGTGGGATGCAGCAGGACGGACGAGACAGCATATTATTATCAGGCAAAACTTTATTATGACTTCTTCTTGCGGCTGATCGCGGAGGTGGAGAATGGAGCAAAGCTCACGTCCGTAACAGTCTGGGGACTGACGGACGATGCGTCGTGGCGCGTGGATGCAAACCCGCTCTTATTTTATGGAAATCTTGAGAAAAAACCAGCGTTTGACGCGGTGGTGATGGCGGCAAAGGGCGAGGCGTTTGACATGACAGTTGCAGAGACGCTGACAGAAGCGGGAGATTTGATGATTGACTTTGAGCCGTATGTGGAAGATGGAAAAGTAAAGAACATTGAACTAAAGGAGGCTGGCATTCTTGGACGTGGAACGGGGCATCAGGCAGTACTTACACTTGAGAAGAAGATCAATCACACAGAAGGTGCAGCAATTGGTTTTGCACTCAAAGTGTCGCGCAAAGAACAGGATGCGAGTATGAAGTTTGACGTGTCGCGCTATGCCGGGAAGACCATCACGGTCATGGTTCATGTCATGACCGAGGACAAGACGATCCGCATGGGGTTGGACACAGGGAACGATGCTGTGCTCATGGAGGCTGATGCCGCTGCGGAGTGGGTACAGCTTTCGGCAGAGTGCGCGGTACCAGAGGATATCAAGGCGGCGTACATCTTTATTGAAACAGATGGGGCGGCGGACTTCTATGTCGATGACATCGCAATCGTCTGTGGTGGCAGCGAGACAGTGTCGAAGGAGGAAACAGAAGACAATCTAGTTGGTAACCTCGAAAGCGTCATAGACGATTCGCAGACAGAAAAAGAGGAATTGAAAAATAATAACAATTTGGCAACGATTGTGGCTGTTGCTGCTGTAGTAATCTGTGCAACAGCAGGGATTGCATTGCTCAGAAAAAGAAAATGATGTATTACAGATAAAAAGTGTGAAAGGAAATAAAAGCATGAAAATACTATGTTACACACGACAACCAAAAGAGGATATTCTCTACGCAAATCGTCTGGCGTACAGTATGCATCTGGCGTGGAAGTCAGAGACAGGAGAATATATGCCGTTTCACCACAATGAAGGGATTTTGTATGCAAAGGCGACACAGGACTTGCAGAGTGGTGTGATCTGCGCCAAAAGCTTGAAAAATCCGTGGATTTTCCAAACGGGAGACGGTGCATATGGCATCGTAGCTGTGCGGACAGATTCGGAGGGGGAGAGGGATTCGGAAAGTGAAGGTAGTATACTGATTTTCCGAACCAATGATTTTGTACATTACGAGGAAATTGGACTTTGGAAAGTTCAAAAGACAGGCTATGTCAGTGAAGTTCGGTGTGTTTATGATACAGAAGCAAAAACGTATCTGATTTGTTGGAGAGGAGAGAGCGGCATCTGGATGGAAGGGCGGGGCTGTATCTTTGACACAGATGAAATCGATATGGAAACAGTAAAAAAGACGGAAAAACCACAGATTAACAAGGAGAGTTTCAGTGTAGCTGAATTAGCGCAGATAAAGTACATAGAAGGAATTTGTCCAGGGAATACGATGGAAATACCAGATGAGAAGGGGGTATATCTTATCGATAAACTTATGATACCTATCTGCGAAAAGGTAACGCTTTCCAATCAGGCAGTATTTTCCAACAGAGAAGAATTGTTGCAAGTAAAAGCAGTCGCATCATACAGTGATGGTACTGTAGTGAATCGAAAGATCGATTGGGATCTGGACAGACCAAAGATATCTGAAGATGGCAAATATATGCTGTTTTTGGGACAAGTGCATCAGGAGCATTTTGATGCCCCCTTTGCAGTCAATCGCGCAGATCCATGCTGTATGTACTGGCATGGAAAATATTACTATATTGCTACAAACGACGCGGACAGCAACAACACTCTGTATATCCGCTGCGCAGATACACTAGAGGCAATCGCGGATGCCGAGGAAGTGCTGATTCTGGATACTGTGACGTATCCAGGGATCGGCGGGCTGCTGTGGGCGCCTGAATTTCATGAGATTGGCGGGAAACTTTACCTGTTTCATGCAGCTACTGAGGGTGAATTTTTCTGGGAGGAATCTCGTGTGATGAAGTTGAAAGATGGAGGAGACCCGATGTGCAGGACGGACTGGTCTGCGCCGCAGTTAGTGGTAAAAAAGGACGGAACGCCGCTCTGCGAGGCAGGGAAAGTCATATCGCTGGACATGACTACGTTTGCATATCAAGGAGAGACCTATGCCATGTGGTCGCAGAGGCAGTTCTTGCCGATTGACCAGGGAGCATGGCTGTATCTGGCACAGATTGATGAGCGTGAGCCGTGGAAGCTGACCAGTGACCCTGTATGTATTGCAAAGCCAGAATACGGATGGGAAAATAATCACACGTTTGTGGTGGAAGGACCTTATGCACTGTATCACAACAGACAGCTTATGGTGACGTATTCAGGTGCCGCTGTTGACGCCACATACACAGTTGGTATACTAAAGCCAGAGATGGGGAGCGATATCTTGAACCCCCAAAATTGGAAAAAGGGCAATTATCCGCTGCTGTCTTCTCGGAGTGAAGAGGGGCAGTATGGAACAGGGCATAATGCTTATTTGACGGATGAAAATGGAATGGTATGGAATTTTTACCATGCCAGACCAGGTGTGGAAGCGCCGCGTTCCTCCTTTGCACGGAGGGTACATTTTGATGTGGACGGAGATCCGATGCTTGATTTGCCAGAAGAACTTGACTTGCCAGAACATCTACGACAGGTGGAGGGAAGACTTTGGAATAATTAGATGCAGCCCATAATTTTTGTATGGATAATAGAAAGCGAGATGAAATCAAATGAACACATTTACCATATTTGAGGATAACAAACTCACACAGCTCTATATTGAAAATGAGGCATATGAGGGTGTAAAGCGGATTGGCGCGCGTGTGGCGTGCGATATCGGACTGGTGACAGATATTGCGCCTGAAATTTTAACAGAGCCAGAGCAGTGTAAAAGTGACAGGGTTGTCATATTTGCGACACTTGGGAAGAGTCCATTTTTGGATGCGTTAGTGACATCAGGAAAATGGAACAGCGCACAGATTCAGGGAAAGCGAGAGGTTTATCAGATGCAAGTTGTGAGTGCACCTTTTGGAAACGCAGTGTCTGTGAAGGAGGCGCTAGTCATTGTGGGGAGCGATAAGCGGGGGACAATCTATGGTATGTTTCACCTCTCGGAGCTGTGCGGCGTATCACCGTTAATTTACTGGGGGGACGTTGCTCCACAGAAAAAGGATACCGTGATTCTGCCGATTGGGGGCGGACTGGTTTCCAAGGAGCCGTCTGTAAAATATCGTGGATTTTTTATCAATGATGAGTGGCCTGCTTTCGGGAACTGGTGTATGGAGACGTTTGGCGGTGTTAATGCAAAGGCGTATGAGGAGATTTTTATTCTGCTGTTGCGTCTCAAGGGCAACTATATGTGGCCTGCAATGTGGGACTCTGTGTTCTCTGAGGAGGGACCAGGACTTGCGAGCGCAGAGCTTGCGGATATGTATGGCGTTGTTATGGGAACGTCACATCATGAGCCGCTATGCCGCGCAGGGGCAGAGTGGCAGCGAATTTATCAGCAGTACGGCACAGATAACACATGGAGTTTTGTGTCAAACAGGGAGGCAATCACAGAATTTTGGAAGGATGGCATATTGCGCAACAAGCTGTTTGAGAATGTGATAACAATTGGAATGCGCGGCGAGAATGATTCTATGCTGCTTTCAGAGGACGCGGGACTTGCGGACAATGTGCAGGTTATTAAAGATGCCATTGTGACACAACACGCACTTTTGCGCAAGTACATGGACAAAGATTTAAAGGATATTCCACGGATGCTTGCCATCTATAAGGAAGTGGAGGACTATTATTATGGAGATGCAACCTGTGCGGGATTAAAGGGCTGGAAAGAGCTAGATGATGTGATTCTGCTGCTCTGCGAGGATAATTTTGGCAACACAAGAGGGCTGCCAAATGAGGCAGATAGAAAGCACCCTGGCGGATATGGCATGTACTATCACTTTGACTATCATGGTGGGCCGATCAGCTACGAGTGGCAAAATACAGCGCGTTTGACCAAGACATGGGAACAGATGACACAGGCCTACGAGTATGGCGTGCGTGAGCTCTGGATTGTCAATGTGGGCGATTTGAAGGGCGTGGAGTATCCGCTGTGCTATTTTATGGATTTGGCATATGACTATGAAACCTACAGCCAGAAAAATAAGACCGAGGAGTATGTAAAAACATGGATTGAACAACAGTTTGGAAACCGCCTTAACAGGGAGGATAAACAGGATTTGTTTGTGCTGCTAGACGGCTATACTAAGTGGAATGCGGCAAGGCGACCGGAGGCGATGGCGCCGGATGTTTATCACCCTTGTCATTTCCGTGAGGGGGAGCATGTCTGGAAGGAAGTGCATGGGTTGATGGAGAGGGCAGAGCGGGTGAAAGATCATATGCCAGAGGAGTGTATGGATGCGTATGATAGTATGATCTATTATCCAGCTATGGCGTCTCTTAATCTGATATTGATGCATATTGAGGCAGGCTGGAATGCATTTTACGCAGGACAGGGCAACATGGCGGCGAATGCCTATGCGGCGCGTGTGAGATGGCGCGCGGCGAAAGACCGTCAGTATGTGCAGGCATATCATACGTTGGCGGACGGCAAGTGGAATCATATGATGGACTCTGCGCATACGGGTTTTCGTAGCTGGGATGCTCACAACTGGACGTATCCGACAGCACAGGAGGTGATACCGCTTCCAATGGCGAAGATCATTGTTGGTTTCCGCGGTGGAGAGATGTATCATCTGGGTGTACATTGGCAGGACAGCAGTTATCCTTGCAATGACGAGTTCGTCAGACCAGACACAAAGGACGTAGTTATTGAGCTTGGCAGCCGCGGAGATGTGGATTTTTCATATCAGGTGCAGTGTGATAAACTATGGGTGTGCTTTGACAAGACTGAGGGAACTGTTGAGAGTCTTACAAAGGGAAAGGACAGCATTGTAGTCACTTGTGACAGGGCGAAGTTAACGGGCAGGGAGTGTGCGCTGGTCGAGATTATTGTTACCTTCGCCAATGGTGAAAAGACAGTTGGAAGATTAGAACTTCTGGCGGATGCGGCGGTGGAGACCACTTATGCAGCAGGTACTTATATTGAGAAGCAGGGATATATTGCTATGAACGCAGATGGTTTCACGGAGAAGAAGGACGTAGGGGACGAGGGATTTGAGGTTATTGCGTACCTTGGCAGAATGGGTTCGGCAGTAAAAGCCTTTCCTGTCACAAAATCGTGGATTGATGCGGCGGACGCACCTTATCTGCGATACACGTTTGCGGCAGAAAATGCGGCGGATTATATAATTCGGTTTTATTTGCTGCCTAGAAATCCTGTAGAAAAAGGAGCACGCATGTGTCTTGCATATGCTATAAATGGGGAGCGCAGGAAAATACTTGACACTATTTCAGATTCGTTTCATACGGATTGTACATGCGAGGAGTGGAATCGTGGTGTGCTTGATAACATTCGTGTTGTCGAATCAGTTATTTCGGTGAAAAAGGGAGAGAACCAGTTGTATTTTTATGCGGCGGACCCAGGGATTGTTCTGGAACGCATCGTTTTGTATCCCGAGTACACCAAGCTTCCAGAGTCTTATCTTGGACCGATTGAGAGCTGGCGGATTGGAGAGGTTTAAGGAAAATAAAAAGGAGATAAGAATTATGGCAGGACCAAAAGCACCAAAAGATCCCGAAAAGAAACGTCCGGGATTTTACATTATGAGAAACAAGCAGATTTCCGGCTCCGCGCAGTCGAACGGAACAGGAGTTCAATTTATTTATCTAAATGATGGACGCATGATTTCGAGTGCGCGAATTGTGGGAAACATTACTGATGATACAATGCTCGAAATGCTTTCGACAACGGAAGGATTTCGTCGATTGGTGCACAGTATTGGCGTCAGCGTGGAGATGGATGGCACGGACAAGAAGGTGGAATTTGTATTTCAGATGTACGGAAAATCCGATCTGTATAAATCGGGCACAACGCTTTGCATGGAGGTTCCGGCGGACGGTATGGAGTATCTTCTGGATTTGTCAGCCTGTGACTGGTCGGATGATGATAACATTCCAGGGCAGATTCGCTTTGTGTTTGACGAGCCACAAAGGGACAGCAATGCAGCACAAGCATTGACAACGGTGAAATTTTATTTGAATGATGGTTTTTTAGCACCAGAGCCAGAGGAGGAAGAAACGGTTGATTTTGCATGCGCCGAATATCAGCAAATCCTACGAAAATCTGTGGTGCAAATGGGAAACAATGCGCGTTTAAAGGCAGCAATTGAGCGGGCAAAGCGGGGAGAGGATACAACAATTGCTTTTATTGGCGGTTCAATCACACAGGGCGCGGGTGCCGTGCCAATCAACACAAAATGCTATGCATGGCAGACCTTTGAGGGATTTTGCCACATTGCAGGAAAAGGTGTGGACGAGAATATTCATTATATAAAGGCAGGCGTGGGCGGAACACCTTCCGAGCTTGGTATGATACGCTATGAGCGTGATGTGTGCAGAGATGGTGCGGTGACGCCGGACATTGTGGTTGTGGAGTTTTCAGTAAATGACGAGGGGGACGAGACAAAAGGCGTCTGCTATGAATCGCTGGTTAGAAAGATTCTGGCAGCAAAGAACAAGCCCGCTGTCATATTACTATTTGCAGTGTTTGCTAATGATTGGAATTTGCAAAAGAGGCTTTGTGTGGTGGGTGAGCGCTATCAACTGCCAATGGTCAGCACGCGGGATTGTGTGGTGGAGCAGTTTTACAAAAAAGCGGGCGCGGGCAGGGTAGTGACAAAGAACCAGTTCTTTTACGATTGTTTTCACCCGACGAATATTGGACATCAGATTATGGCGGATGGCTTGCTTTATCTACTGCAGCATGTGGACAGGAGTTTGATGGATGAGGACACATTGGATTTGTCGACAGTTCCGGCGGCAATCGGTGATACGTTTGAGCAGGTTTGGTTGTATGACCGAAACAGTAGGTCGGATTCTGTAAAGATTTTATCGATTGGGGATTTTTCGGAGACGGATGAGGAACTGCAAGGTGTCGAGATGGATAGAAACTTGACACAGACCAAAGAATTTCCTTATAATTGGAAACATGTAAAGGGAGCAGAGCCGTTTGTTATGGAAGTTTGTTGTACCAGCCTTGTGATGGTGAACAAAGATTCGGGTGCACCGGACGCGGGTTGTGCGCAGGTGTTTGTGGATGGGGTGGCAGTGCTGCTTGCAGATCCGAAGGTCAATGGATGGACACACTGTAATCCATTAATCTGTTTCCAGAACAAGGAGCGCAGAACATGGCACGTTGAGGTCAGAATGCAGCCGGGAGATGAGAACAAGGAATTTACAATACTTGGTTTTGGCATAGTGAGCTGAGAGTCCTGCCGTTGATGATCGGCGCTAAGGGCGGCTGGTTCTGTGCGGTATAGGAAATACCTAAATAGAGAAAGAGGAAGGAAAAGGAAGCGAAGGCGGTTTATTGTCGGGCTATGATGATTAAATTTAGCGCAAATATCACGTCAAGTGGGGCGTACAGGTGGCACAAATGATTTTTTAAGCACACTTTCGTACAGACCGAATTGTGCAAGGACACGCAGAAGCTTCCGAACGGATTTAATAATGATTTATAAGAATTTTGATGAGAAGGATATGGAGCGCTTGAGTGAGCAGCAAAAGACAGAGATCAGTGACATAACGATAAATCCGATTACAAGATTGGACTACCCCGATCCCGACGTGATACGCGTTAGCGATATTTATTATATGGTCTCAACAACCATGCATTTTATGCCGGGTGGGGAGATACTGCGATCGTATGATTTGGTGAACTGGGAACATGCAGCTTTTGTGTATGACCATCTGGATAGCACGCCTGGACAGAGACTGGAAGGTGCACAAAACATCTATGGCAAGGGCATGTGGGCGGCTTCTCTGCGCTTTAACAGAGGAGTGTTCTATGTCTGTTTTGTTGCAAATGACACAGGAAAGACTTACTTGTATACATCAGAATCAATTGCGGGACCGTGGAAAAAGCAGCAAATTGCAGGTTTTTACCATGACTGCTCCCTTTTGTTTGACGGGGATGATGTGTATATTGCATACGGAAATAAGGACATTTATATCACACAGCTCAATGCGGATCTGACAGCGCCTCTTGTGGGTGGGTTGCATCGTCTGGCGGTTAGTGACGTGGGACACCCCGGGCTTGGTTATGAGGGAACACATTTTTATAAAATAAATGGAAAATATTATCTGTTTTTTATTCATTCATTGCGGGACAGATGGATGCGTACCGAGGCATGTTTTATGGCTGATTCCATTGACGGTGCATTTATTGGCGGGGATGTTCTGGTCGATGATAGAGGATACTGTGGTCAAGGGGTAGCCCAGGGGGGGATTGTTGACACGCCTGATGGAAAGTGGTATGCGGTGCTGTTTCAAGATCACGGCGCAGTCGGCAGAATCCCCGTGTTGGTACCTGTCACATGGGATGCAGGGTATCCTGTGTTTGGGAAGGATAGACGAATTCCACAGCAATTTGAAGTGCCATTGCCATACAAGAGAGCGGATTATAAATATGAGTCATTAGTACAGAGCGATGATTTTAGAAAAGTGTTGGGGCTTTCAAAAGAAAAGGAGTGTGAGCGATATGGTTGTTATGGTCTGAAAAGCGTGTGGCAGTTTAATCATGAACCAGATCTGCGCTTGGTCAGACAAGATACTGAGAGTGGTATCTTATGGATTGAGACAGGAAAAGTATGTCAAAGTTTGCTGCAGGCGGCAAATGTGCTGACACAGCGCATGTTTTTTCCGCGTTGTACAGGTGATGTGACTGTGGATGCTTCCACACTGAAAGTAGGAGATTATGCTGGACTCTGCGCATTGCAGGGGTGTTATGGCATGGTTGCGGTGACACGGAGGAATGATGGATTTTATATTGTGATGAAAAGTAGAACGGCTGAGAATGACTCCATGCAGGCGCCAGAAAAGGCCGTGGAAGGAACAGAATGGGAAACGGTACGAATAAAACAAAGTACAGTGCGGTTGCGAATTGAAGCAGACTTTGCGCAGATGAAAGATGAGGCGAAGTTTTTTTATTATGATGGGGAATACAATAGTGAATACGATGATAATTCTGATAGTAGACACAATGGAGAATGCAGATGGAAGCCGATTGGCATTGCGCAGAAGTTGTATTTTAAATTAGACCATTTTGCAGGTTGCCGGTTTGGATTGTTTGTATACGCCACAAAGGAAATTGGTGGTAAGGGTGGATTTTCCCGATTTCGGTATGATGCAGTTGTGGAATAACATTCTAAATAACATTATTGAATAAGAAAGATATGGGGCTGCCGAAAGAAATGATATTTTGACAGCCCCATTTCCGTCTTGACTTTTCAATCGGAATAATGTAATATTTGTTTAAATATTACATACGTAAGAATTACGTAGAGAATGGGGGAGGAAATGGTTGTGTTAAAGGAATGGATAGACAGGTTTTGGAAAGTAAGTTTGATAAAAAGAAATAGAATGTTATTGTTAGTTGGAATGATTTCTATTATTGTGTTTGTGATTACGGGTTGTAGCGATAACTTATCAAAGGTATTAGATATTCGAGGAACAGCGAAGGACAATGAAATATCCTTTGTATCGGATATTGGAGTTGCGGCGTTGGACAATGAAATTGTAAATGCAGATAATATTGCCGCAATTTATCGCGATATTTATGAGGAAGCAGTCAAAACAAATACGTTAGGCAGTTTGGAAACAAAGGAGCACATTGTTGTCAGACTTGGGGAGCATGGATATGTGGCTGTTGACAGTGAAAATCAGGTTGATATGGCAGGGGCAGAGCAGGCAGTGAAATTTTGCAAAGCAGTAGAGGAAAAGAAAAGTGATAAGCTTACAATTATAGTGATTATGGAGTTGGGATTTCAGAAATTTGACTTGGAAACAGAGGATGGTAATGTAAATATTGTGAAAGGATATTACCAGTATGATAAAAATGGCTGCCTTCAAAACAAAAGTATGGTAAATTATGCGGCTGACCTGTGGCAATACACAGAGGAAGGGTATATAATTTTGGAGGGAAATTATTTTTCGGATGAAAACTTTGTGTTGACATTAAGCGATGCAATGGAACATACAGTGTTACGAGTTTTGCCGTTAGATGAAAAATGTAGAGAATGGAACAGGAAGTTTATTTTGCCAATTGGCTACGGTCAGAATAATATCTTTCTCACAGATTGGAATGAGGAAGACTTTGGAGATTTAAATTTTTATGATGTTTTTGATAAATTTTACCCAATTTTATATGGACAGCCTGTTCCTTATGCCGCAAATGAAAATCTAGGAGTTGAAACAATTTATGAGATTCCAGAAGAAATATTTGAAAATGTTATTATGACGTATTTTAATGTAGAGAGGGAATTACTTCGGTCTAAAACAATTTATCAGCCAGAGAAAGCAAGTTATGAATACAGACCGCGAGGATTTTATGAAGCTGAACATTCTGAGATTCCATATCCAGAAGTAGTAAATTATATGGAAAATGATGATGGAACAATCACGTTAATTATCAATGCAGTATATCCAAATGAAAATACATCGAAATCTTTTTCACATAAAATCGTAATTCGTCCATTAGGTGAGAATCGCTTTCAATATATATCCAATCAGATGCTTTCAGATGACTATGATATATGGTGGCATTCTAAACGTTTCACAGAGGAAGAATGGAAAGAGATAAGTGATAATATTGTTAAAGAAAGCGAGACAGAATCTTCTTTATATTTTCTTCCGCAGGCGGAGAATTGTCTGATAAGTGAGGCGGAAAAAATAGAATTAAAAAATATTGCATTGACAGCAGCAGAGCAAGTGAAGGAAGTGTATCAAGAGATAGAGTTGATAGGAGAATCATCCTTTAGCTCTAATATTAAAGAGTTTTCAAAAGAACAATGTCAGGAGGTTGTTACACTTCTTGGAAGGGAAGGTTTTGTCAGCGTTACAGAAGGCACGAATATGGAAAATTATAAGAAAGTTGAGGATTTTTATACTGCTTATACAAAAAAACAAGATGCAGTGGTAATGATATTTCAGGTAAATCAAGATGGTCTTATTGGAGCGATAACATTTATATATAGAAACAATAAGTTACAGACATATTATGTGGGAATTGGCTGGCAGGAGGGAGGTATACCTGAGATTAAAAATACCTTAGTTAGTGATATTGCGGAGATTAAGCTGACAGAGAAAGGATATTTTATCTATGCACATAAAAATTTGATAGCTCATTCTAGCTTGCGTCAATATTGGAGAATAAAACCACTTTCCGTGAAGTGCAGGGAATTAACAGCGAAATATGTATATGGATTAAGTTACGTAAATTACAATGTTCTTGTAACAAATTGGGATAGCAATAATGTAGAAGATATTCTGATGCCTTGTATGTTTGAAGATATCTATCGAATTTATAGTGGAGAAAATTTAAAGGTGGAAAATTGGAGAATACCAGCAGACATCTATGAGAAGCTAATGACAATATATTTCCCAGTGTCAATAGAACAGTTGCGGGAAAAGTGCGAATATGATAGCAGTAGCAATAGTTATGCATATGAAATGATATCAGCAAGCCCATATCCACCTTTTGGAGAAGTTGTTGCATATACAGAAAATTCTGATGGAACAATTACGCTTTATGTCGATGGTGTATGGGCAGATTACAATTCAGATTGTGCTTTTGTAAATAAAATTGTAGTACAACCGTTTGATGATGGGACATTTCGGTATCTGTCCAATTCAATAGAACAGAAGGAGTTGGAAGTGCCAAAGGTAGAGTTTAGAAAAAATTAAAGTTTTTTAAGTACATTTCAACAAGAGGACATATTCTGGATAAAAGATTTCAAGAGGTTCTATAAAAATAGGAGGTTAGCATTATGCGCATTTTGATTGCGGAGGACGAAGTGGAACTCGCTAAAGGATTAAAATTTCTATTGGAAAAAAATAAATTCACAGTAGATATTGTGCACGATGGAGCAGATGCCTTAGATTACTTTCAATGTGCAGAATATGATGTTGTTGTATTGGATATTATGATGCCCAAAGTCAATGGTTTGGAAGTGCTGCATCACATCAGAAAGTGTCGTTCAAGTGTCCCTGTGCTGATGTTGACAGCCAAAGCGGAGATAGAAGATCGCGTGGCAGGACTTGAGGCGGGGGCGGATGATTATCTTCCAAAACCGTTTGCGACCAAGGAGTTTATTGCGCGTGTGAAAGCACTTTCGCGCAGGAATGCAGGATACACCGACCTTGTATTATCCTTTGAAGATGTGCAGTTGGATTGCAACCGATATGAACTTACTTGTGGGGAACGGACAGTGCGCCTCAATAATAAGGAATTTCAGTTGGCAGAATTATTTTTGCAGCACCCACATTTTGTGTTTTCTGCAAATCATTTGATGGATAAAATCTGGGAACAGGATTCGGAAGCAGACATGAATGTTGTATGGACGTATATCAGTTTTGTGCGAAAAAAACTTCGACAGATTGGAAGCCGCGTCGAGATACGAACAGTGCGCGGAGCTGGATATTCGCTGGAAGGATAAAAAATAGAAGAAAAGTGGAGGCGTAATATGCTGAAAAAAATGCAGCGACGGTTTATTATGGCAGCGATGGCTGCTTTTGCCACAGTGATGCTTGTGCTGGTGGTGGGAATTAATATCGTCAATTATTATAGGACAACATCGACGCAAGATGGCTTGGCGGCAAGCCTTTTGGAATATGAACAGCGGGCGTATGAACACAGAGCACGCAGAAACGCCTCGCAAGATGAGAACCCAAAGGAACATGAGCGAAGAACGTCTGCACATCAAGAGCCAGAGTTTCCGCCAATTTCAGAAATGCCAGGTGGAGGGCCAGAAGCGCGCTTTACCACGCGTTTTTTTGCTGTGTATTGTGATTTGTCTGAGAATATTGAGGTTATTTCAAGGGATTATATCTATTCGATAGATGAGGAAACAGCCAAAGCATATACAGCAGCAGTTCTTCGGAAAGGTAAAGAAAAGGGGTATTATGGGGATTACCGTTATCATGTAAAGGTAGATGATGCGGGAAGCACAGTTTTGTTTTTGAATGTGACATCTGCTTTACAGTTTATGAGATCTCTGTTGATTATCTCGTTGGTGATAGGATTTTCTAGTCTGCTAGTTGTTTTAATTCTTGTTGTGTTTTTCTCGCGATATGCTGTCCGACCTTATGCCAAAAATATGGAGCGGCAGAAACGTTTTATCACAGATGCGGGGCATGAGCTGAAAACGCCGATTACATCTATTGCCACAAGCGCCGATATTGCGGCGATGGAATATGAGGGAGATGAGTGGATTTCTAATATTCAGAAACAGACAGCGCGTTTGACCCGCCTTGTGGGTGAGCTTGTGGCGCTGTCAAGGTTAGATGAAGAGATTCCATTCCCTGAAAAGAGCACTTTCTCTTTGAGTGATGTCGCGTGGGAGACTGCGGAGCTATTTGCGGTCCGCGCGAAGGCAGAAGGAAAAAATTACTGTCAAAATATAGAGGAGCAGCTAACAATATATGGAGATTGCAATTCTATACAGCAGATGATTTCTATTTTGCTTGACAATGCAGTGAAATACTCTGATGTGGGTGGGGAGATTCATTTGGATATATACCGAAAGCGACGCAAGGTTTGTATAAAAGTATCAAATACCTGTGATTTGCCAGACGGAACGGATTTAGACAGACTGTTTGACCGTTTTTATCGCGTGGATGAATCGCGCGCTACCAACACTGGAGGAACGGGGATTGGGTTGGCAATGGCACAGGCGATTGTAGAAACGCACGGCGGAAAAATTAAGGCTGAGCGCACAGATGAAAAAACAATCTGTTTTAAAGTGATCTTGTAAATCTATCAAAAGGGCTGGGTATGCAGCCTGAAATAGTCTAAGCATTGCAAGTGTCATATGAAGTTCATTTCCTAATGATAATTCACAAAATCGAAACAACTTATTTTAAGTACATTTTAAGAAATTACAGTATATTGGTTAAAGGGCGTGTGAAAAGTGCTTTCTATCAGAAATAGTACTCTACAGTCGGAAGGAATATGACAAGAAACACAGTCTTCTATAAACTGTGCTTCAAAGATGTCATATAAAAGAATTGGGCAGGCGCAGCGGCTGCGTTAATTGAATTTTGTGCTGTGTCAGCCTGTGTGAAAGAGAATGTATGAGTAAGGTAATGGGTATTATGGCAATGCAGATGGCAAAAGTATTCTCCCCACACGTCCCTTGTTTTGCGTCAATATACGGCAGATCGGAGGGAGTTCTAGGAGGGGTTCTATGGGGCAAAAAGAAAAAACATTACAAGAAATGGACGTTCTGGTAAAAAAGCGGAAATGGAAAAACAGACTGGGAATTGTGGCGGTGACGGCGATTGTCATTGCGATTGCAGCAGTGAGTTTGGGCAGTTATATAAGAACGAGACAGACTGCTATAAACAACAGTATGGAGGACCATGCCCAAAATGGAAATGGAAATTTCCATAGAGAGTCAAGCGTGGTTATGGCAACAGGAACAACTTCTGTGGGTGTGAAAGCAGTTACTTTTGCAATTGATTTTTTGGAAGATACAAATCTGTATGTGGAGGAAGTCTATCTAATAAATGGTGACAGCGTTAAAGCAGGTGATAAATACATAAAATTTACGGAGGAAAGTATTGCGGATGCGAGGGAAGAATTAAAGTCTGCTGCACTGAGCGCACAGTTGGCTTACAAGAGTGGGCAAATATCAGATGGAGAGAGCAAACTACAAGCGAAATATACTTATGATATGGTAATGCTTGAGTCACAGTTTGCCAAACAGGTTTACGACAACACTATCGCACAGTTGGAGGCAGACTATGTGCAATCCGCAAAAATTTATGAGGAAGCACAGCAGGAGTATCAAGAATATCTTGAGCGTGTGCAGAATAATACCTTTTATGATGACTATCATATTGTCACTTTGAAAGAGGCATATGAGGAGGCAAAGGAACTGTATGCGGACAGAATGCAATATTGGGAAGTGACGGATGAAGAGTTGAAAAGTGGTTCCTCGGAAACTATGGGAACAGCAGGAATGATGACGCTAAGCGGTTCTGCGGGAGGAGAAACAACTTCTGATGAGGAGATAGAAGAGGAATTGAAATCAAAAGATGATTTAGAAGAGGATTCAGAAGAAGATACTGAATCCAAAAAGGATTTAGAAACAGATACAGAATCAAACGATAAATCTGACAAAGAAGATACGGAATCAAAAAAAGATACAGACAAAGGGACATCTTCCCCAAGTGACAGTGCAGAATTTGCGGGTTTTAGCAGTATGGGAAAACAGGAAAATCAGGATTCTCAGAATGAAAGAAAGTGGATTATAAAGACAATTAATCTTTTGGAACAGGAAGTAGAGAAGGCAGAGGAAAACTATACAACTGCCCTCAAAGAATATGAGGATGAGATGGCGTCTGCAGAATTGAACCTTCAAAAGCTTCTGAGCAAACTTGAGGCAGCGAGGGAGGATTTTATAGATGCAGAGGTGTCTTATCAAAAGCAAGCTCTAAACGCAAAGACTGTTTATGAGACATCTGTGGCAAAGGGAAAAACGGCACAAAATGATTATGATACCCAGCTAACAAGCCTGAAAGATAGTCTTGATAGACTACGGGATGCCCAAGAGGAGGCGGACAGCAATCTTGCGCTGTTTGAAGCGCTTGTGGGGGACGGATATCTGTATACAGAAGAAAGTGGAACAGTTTTGATGTTAATGGCAGAGGAGGGAAAGGTACTTGCAGGCGGAAGCATGATATTTGCCTACAGCAATCCAGAACAGATTTCTGTCTCTATGTCGGTAAGTCAAGAAGACATTGCCAAACTGTATGTTGGCGAGGCAGCGTCTGTTGTTATAGCCGACGCTGGAACCTATAGTGGTGTGATTGAGACAATCAATCCAATCGCTTCATCAAACAGTAGAACTGCAGTCAGCTATACGGTGATAGTAAACTTGCAAGGAGATGTGAGTGGACTTGATGCTAACTTGACAGCGAGTGTGATATTTGGAGAGAATACAACCCCAGCAGTATCATCAAAAGACGAAACGTCAGGTCAGGGAGATGTGCCCAAAGACCTTGCAGATACCATATTTGACCCAAAGGAGGATGAAAATGGGCAGTCAGGAAGAGCAAACCAAGAGACACATGACACGCAAAACTAAAAAGAGTCTAACATTCTTATGCATTGTGACTGCGGTTATCATTGTGGCTGCATGTTACACAATTTTTATAAAACGTCAACAAAATGTGCAGCATTGGGAATATAGCGAACAGATTGTCCAACAGGGGATTTTAAAAAACGGTGTGACGGAGAGCGGGACGGTGCAATTTGGTATTACCTCTCAGGTTTATGACCTTGATGTATCTACGGATAGCGATGAAGAGGAAGATGAGGAGGACGAAAATTATCTAAAAGTGCAGGAAGTCTATGTGGCTGTTGGGCAGCGAGTTCAGGAAGGGGATAAAGTATACCAATTTACACAGAACAGTATTGACTCTGTGCGCAAGGCACTCACTTATGAGAAAACAGAGGCGCAGATTGCGCTTGCGACAGCACAGACCTCGTATGAGATCGGTGTGCTGGAGGCTGAACTTTCTCGAAATGAAACACTGCTCGATACAGCACTGGCACAGACCTCATATAATACTACTATTGCCCGGATCTCTAATAATATGGCAGCAAAAAGCCTTGAGATACAGCAGCTATTAAAGGACATATACAAATTACAGTGCGATCTGACAGAGGAGGAGTATCTCGAAAACAAATCTGATATTGTAGAAGCATATGAGGATGCGCTTGAAGGCGTTGAAGATGCAAGTGCAGATTATGTCACAAACAAGGTGGAGGCAGCGCAGACATTTCAGTCAGCCAAAACAGCTTATGAACAGTTTTTTAGCAAGTTTGACGAGTCAAGCCAGCAGATTCAGGATAAGGTTGACGAAGTATATAAAATAGAAATGGAAATCACATACAATCAGCAATTGTTAGAAAAAGAACTGTTGGCAGCTCAGCAAGATCTGAGAACATCAACCGTCAGTGGCGAGATTGCATACGTAAAATATCAGAGTAGTCTGACTAGCTACGAGAATGCACTTTCTAAGGCACAGCGGGAACTTGAGGAGGCCACAAAAAAGCTGGATGCTTTTGAGGAATTTGTGCAAGATGGAACTGTCTGCGTAGAGGGAAGTGGTATTGTTACCGAAATAGGGTATGAAGTTGGGGATTATCTGACAAATACTGGCACGTTAATTGCGTTTGCAAAAGCGGAGGATATGACAGTTTCTGTGGACGTTTCTCAGGAAGATGTGGTGACAATGAAAGTGGGTGATGCGGTGGAATTAAATTTTTCTGCATATGAGGAAGCGGTCTACCGCGGTGTGATTCAATCGATAACAACAACTGCTACAAGTAGAAATTCAGCCACCATCAGCTATCCAGTAGTGGTTTCGATACAGGGAGACACTTCCATGCTTTACAGTGGCATGACAGCAGATGTGACATTTGTCACGGAAGAAGCGGAGAATATCAATTATGTTCTGCGGAAAGCAATTGTGGAGGAAAACGGTAAGAGTCAGTTGTATATAAAATCTGGAGAGGCGTATGTACTTACTCCTGTAACAACTGGATTTAACAATGGCACGTACATAGAAATTAAAGATGGGATAAACGCAGGTGACAGGTACTATATTAGGACACAGGTCCACGAAGGAGACGCAGATGAAGAGTAAGACAAAATTGCTGGCTGGTATCGGAGTGGCGACAATAATAGGAATTTTGGTCTTTTCTCTGCAATTTGTGGGGCGTGACCAAAATGAGGAAGGGATTGTATACAGAGAAACGAAGGTTGCGTATGGCAGTCTTACAGTCGGAATCACAGAGGAAGCAACAGTGCAGATTGGTACGCTGGAACAGCGGTTTGATTTGGATATCAGTGCACTTGTGGACAGTGGTTCCACATCGAACAATCAGACAACAACTAGTGCCATGCCCGGGGGATTTGGCGGTATGGGAACTGGTGGTACCGGAATGATGTCTTTTGGTTCATTTCATATGGACAGTTCCGTGTCACAGACCCAATCGCTTGAAGTTGCAGATGTGGAGATTGCAGTTGGGCAGGAAATAAAAGAAGGCGATCTGCTCTATACGCTGACAGCCGAAAGTGTGGATGAGATTCGGGAGGCGCTCTCGGAAGATATTAACGATACAAAGGCAGATTATGAAGCGCTGCGCGTCGAGCAGGAGGCGTCAAGGACACAGGCGCAGCAGGGATATGACACTTATGTTACAAACGGCAAATATGCACAGTTAATTTATGAAAATGAGTTAAAAACATATCTGGATGCCGTGGAAGATGCAGCCAAGGACGTGGAGGACAAACAGAATACTTACAATGAAAAATTATTGAAACTTGCAGAGCTTCAGGAAGAATATAATGAAGCGTTAGCGTTTTTGCATGAGGCACAGGGGGCAGTCTCGGAGAACTATGAAGGGCGATATGAGAATGCATATTATTATACGGTTTATTTAAATACAAGAGACACGGCACAAAAACTTGCAGATCAGTTTGAAGAACAGATTGACAGCATAAATGAGGAGCTTGAACAGCTCTCACTTGATATGCAAACGGCAGTTCGTACTATGAGCCAGTGTCAGATTGACTATGAAAAAGCAAAGCTTGATTTAGGACAAACACAAGAGATAGACATCTATTACGCTGACAAAGCATCCGAATGGTATCGTATACAGACGACAAGTCTTGACAATGAACTTTCATCTGCAAAGAAGCGCTATGACACGGCAGTAGAGAAACTTGGAGAATTTGACCGTTTTGTACAAAATAATAGTATCTTCTCTGAATACAGCGGTGTTGTGACAGAAATACTTCTCTCGGAAGGAGATACTTTGTCAGGGGGAAGCAGTTTGGTGGTACTCAACAATCAGGAAACTGTGACAATGGCTGTGTCGCTTGGCGAAGACGATTACAGCGCGATTGACAAGGAGGGCACAGTCAATATTGTCTTTACTGCATATCCCAATGAAATTTTTTCTGGCAAGATAACAGATGTGTCAGATGCAGAGTACGACAGTAGTTCTGGAACTGTGTACTATACAGTTACTGTAACGATACAAGGGGAAGTATCAGGATTGTATGAAGGGATGACCGGAGATGTGACTTTTGTGACAAAAGAGATGAAGCAAGTCTGTTATGTGTCAAATCGCGCAGTTTTTAGGGAAGGGACCAAATCTTATGTCAAGGTGCGTGATGACAATGAAAACATTGTGAAACAGGAAATTACGACAGGATTTTCAGATGGTATCAATGTGGAGATTATAACAGGACTTTCCGAGGGGGATATTGTCCTGATTGAGAGCAAGGTGGGTGAAACATGAGAATTTCGGAATTATTAAGGCTTGTCATCATCAATCTTTCTCAGAATAAGTTTAAGGTTATTCTTACTTCTGTTGGAATTATTGTGGGTTCTGCCACAATTATGATGGTGCTTGCGATTGGCACAGGCGGAAAGATAGAAGTTGCAGAACAGTTCAAAAACCTTAACGCGGGCGCTATCGATATTTCTTATGAATCCAATGCCATTGCATTTGGTGACAGAGGAGAAAGAGGAACATCTGGCAGAGGTGGAATGCCAAACGGTGGCAGAATACCAGGTGGTGGAATGCCAAGCGGCGCTGGAATGCCGTCAATGAATGGTTTTTTTGGCAACTGGGGAGGAGACAGGGACAGAACCAATCAGGAGAAGATTGTCCTTTCTACAGATGATATGGAGGATCTTTCTGTATTTGTTCCAGACATTTCTGATGTGACCATATCTTACACAACGACAACTGAGGTGGAGGGCGGAGACCTAGAGTCGGCGGGTTCCTACACGATTGCAGGCGTGAAGCATAATTATATGAGTATAAGCAACCTCTCAATGATAACAGGAACATTTTTAACTGTTGAAAATGATGAAAACAAAGAAAAATATTGTGTGCTTGGTTATTCTATTGCAAAGGAGATTTTTGGGAGCGTGTATGCTGCATATGATGAAGTGGTTTATATCGACGCAAGACCATATGTGGTGAGCGGTGTACTGGAAGAGATGGGAAGTGTATCATCGGGCATCAGCCCAGACACAACTATTTTTATTCCTTATAGCACAGGGGTGAAATATATTACTGGACAGAATATCAGTCCAACCATCACTGTAATTTCTGTGGATGTCAATCATGTTGACACCGTGATTGAAAATATAAAAACGGTTCTTGCTGACAGCTATGCAAACGCGGAATTTACTATTTCCGATGCAGGAACCAAGATGGAAGCGGCGTCAAAGTCCAATGACACATTGCAACTTCTTCTGATTGCAATGGCGATGATTGTGTTTATTGTGGGTGGAATTGGCATTATGAATGTGCTTTTTGTTTCCGTGAAGGAGCGGACAAATGAAATCGGTATCCTTAAGGCACTTGGATGTTCCAAGCGAGATATTTTATTAGAATTTTTGTTTGAGGCATGTTTTATGAGTTTTATTGGATCAATCCTAGGCGTACTTATTGCGTTTGGCATAACGCCTGTGATAGAAAGTTTTTCCGTTAGAGTAGAACTATCCGCACAGGGGGCATTGCTGTCACTTGCATTTGGCGTGATAACAGGTACAATCTTTGGTTTTTATCCGGCATATAAAGCATCATCACTGATACCTGTCGTCGCATTGAATCAGGAGTAGTATAAAATCGGATATTTTACCATCTGGATTTAAGTGCCGCTAAAGTGGGCGAATGGGAATTAGGGAGAAAAGAAAATGGTGAAAGGTAAGAATAGAAAGAGCAAAAAAGGACTGGCAATCGTTTTATTGATTCTGTTTATGGTGGCAGGTGCAGGAGTCTGCTATTGCTATTTGCCGCAAGCTCACGCAGCAGATGAAAGTGAAGAACCTGTTTTGGAAGAAGGACAAGAGTATACATACGCAAAGATTACGTCCTTATTGGGCAATGAGATGGAGTATATTATTGTTGAGGCACATACAATAGATTTTGCGGATTCTGACGAAAAGAGCAACAGGAGAAAAGAAAATGGTTTCGGTCAAAATCCCGGCGGAGGAAAACGGGGACAAACGACACAGTATGAAGAAATGTCATCAGCGGGCGAAATGCCAGATATGAGAAATATGCCAATGGCAGGCGAAATGCCAGATATGGGAAATATGCCAACAGCAGGTGAAATGCCAGATATAGAAAATATACCAACAGCGGGTGAAATGCCAGACAAAGATAAAGGTGAGAGAACCAACAGATCAGGGATACAAAAGTCTTCCACTGGAGATAACACAGCCAACACACAAAATGCCACTATTATGACTTATACAGAGACAGATGTGACAGGGCAGATGCAAATTCCTGTAGGTACAGAAGTAGAAACAAAACTTGGCACTATCACAACATTTTCACGCCTATCTAGTGGAGATATTATAAAAATGCTTCTGCAAAAAGACGATACTGGAAAAAAAGCATTGATGAAAATATGGATTATAGAGTAGGGGGCGCAGACGGTGGAGGAAAAAATAATAGAGATACAGGGTGTCAATAAAGGTTACAGACTTGGTGATGATATGGTTCCTGTTCTAAAAGATATTAATTTCACAGTAAAAAAAGGGGAGTTTGTGGCAATCCTTGGACCATCTGGTTCTGGTAAAACGACACTAATGAATATTATTGGGTGTATGGATGTGCTGGATTCTGGTAAATATTATCTCAATGGCAGGGCAATCCATAACATGAGAGAAAGTGATTTGACAGAAGTGCGCAATAAAGAGATTGGCTTTATTTTTCAAAATTATCAACTGATTCCAACCTACAATGTGATGCAGAATATTATTATGCCTTTGCTTATACGCGGTATGGGGCATCGGGAGGCAAAAAGGCAGTGCAGTGAGATTGTGAAACTTCTGGGTATTGCGCACAGACTGGAACACAGACCAAATGAACTCTCTGGCGGTCAGAAACAGCGCGTATCGATTGCAAGAGCATTGGCGAGCGAGCCAGCAATTCTTCTTGCCGACGAACCCACTGGAGCACTTGACAGTGCAAGTGGACAGGAAGTGCTAAAGCTTTTTGGAAATTTAAACCAACTGGGGAATACCATTGTCATGATCACGCACGACATAAAAGTGGCTAAGGCGGCGCAGCGTATTGTGTGCATTGTAGATGGGTGTCTGTCTGCGTATGAGGAGAATGGATAGAATATTTTATAAAAATGCAACAAGATTAACTATTGACTTTATTGCCAGTGTATGATAGCTTTTTAACAATTAAGCTGCAAAGGAGACTTCTAAATGAAACAACAGCTTTCTGGCTTAAAGGATTTAAAAGAAGTCCGCTTGCATGGAACGAAGTCATTTCCATGTGCAATTTATCGTACACACTCTATAAAAAAGGGTGTTTTTGTAAAGCATCACTGGCATGATGAGATAGAAATTCTGTATTTTTCGGGAGGAGAATTTCGTTTGGAAGTGAACATGGAATCGCTTCCAATCCAATCGGAATGTTTTTATTTTATTAATCCTGGCGAATTGCACAGTATTATTACTGAGACGTCCGAAAGTTATTGGGAAGATGCTGTTGTCTTTTCGCCTGATATTTTGGGGTTTGATTCTGGTGATGAAGCGCAGATTCGCCTGATAAAACCGATTCAAAATGGAAGACTCCTTTTTCCACGCTGTATTGTGCCACAGCATCCAGCATTTTCTATGATACGCAATGCATTTGTTGATATTATGCGCGCCTTTGGATTGCAGACAGAAGAACCACTTGCGGGACAGGAGATGACACGTTCTTGTTTGGAAGACAGCAGTTTGGTGACAGATAATTTGACAAGTCAATTGTATGTTAAGTCCTCTCTAATGTATATTCTTGCTACACTTTCTGCTTATGGGCTTTTTACACAGACAGAAAAGAATTTTGACAGGCGCGTGGAAAGTATTAAGACTGCCCTCACGTATATTAAGGAAAATTATTATAATAGAATTTATATTTCGGATCTTGCTGCGCAAGTTAATCTGAATGAACAATATTTCTGTCGTCTTTTTAAAAAGGCGATTGGACATTCTCCTATAGAATATTTGAATGAGTATCGAATCCGGCAGGCAAAACGCCTTTTGGAAAAGACGGATTTGCAAGTGATGGAAGTCTGTCTGGAATGTGGTTTTAACAATTTGGGAAATTTCCTTCAGGAATTTCGGAAACACACAGGAACGACACCATTACAGTATCGAAAACAGATGGAGTTCTTCTAAAAGTCATAATACCGTAGTTTTTTATCAAATAATCGTAAGACATTTCATATAGATGTCATTAAAATATAGATAAATATCCTATACAAGCTGTATCTATTATTTCTTCACAGTTCATTAGGAGGTGCGATTATGAAGAGAAAATGGTGGCATGACAAAGTTGCATATCAGATTTATCCCAAAAGTTTTTATGATTCCAATGGAGATGGCATTGGCGATATTCCTGGCATTATCAGCTAATTGCACTACGCAAAGCTCCAACCTATAAACAAACAATTGTGTATGGTACTTTGGAACCAGTGTGGGTAGAGCGACACAACCTGATGCCGTATTATCCAAAAGGGGAACGGACATTGCTGGTGGTTGGAAATTATCAGCAAGCGGAACAAGAGATTATATTGCCAACAGCATATCAAAATGTATTGTTAAATAATTATCAGGATATTGTAGAGGAGCATGGGACAGTGAGATTGCATGGATATCAGATTTTGATATTGGAAATGTGTGTGTAACTTAGAATGCGCATATAGATAGAAGAAAATAAAAGAAGAGGAAGGATGTTAATATGAACAGAACATGGTGGAAAGAAGCAGTTATTTATCAGATTTATCCGCGGAGTTTTATGGACAGCAACGGAGATGGGATTGGCGATCTGCAAGGGATTATTAGTCGGCTGGATTACTTAAAATATCTGGGAATTGATGTGATCTGGCTCTCACCAGTGTATAAATCCCCCAATGATGATAACGGATATGATATCAGTGATTACCAGGATATCATGGATGAATTTGGCACAATGAAAGATTTTGACGAACTGTTGGCGGCTGCTCATGCGCGCGGGATTAAAATCGTTATGGATTTGGTAGTGAACCATACATCGGATGAGCATAAGTGGTTTATGGAGAGCCGGAAATCAAAGGAGAATGCATACCGCGACTATTATATTTGGCGTGAGGGCAAAGATGCGCAGACACCGCCAAATAACTGGGGTTCTTGTTTTGGCGGTTCGGCGTGGCAATATGACGAAACAACAGATATGTACTATCTGCATTTATTTTCCAAGAAACAACCAGATCTAAACTGGGACAATCCTAATGTGCGCAAGGAAGTCTTTGATATGATGACATGGTGGTGTGACAAGGGTATTGACGGCTTTCGTATGGATGTTATCAGCATGATCTCCAAGACCAAAGAGATGCCAGATGGAAAAGATGGTGATTTTGGACCTTATTGCATTCACGGACCGAATGTCCATAAGTATTTGCAAGAAATGAATGAAAAAGTGCTGTCAAAGTATGATATTATGACTGTTGGCGAAACGTCTGGTGTAACTACGGCGCTGGCACAGCAGTATGCCGGTGAGGATGCACATGAGTTAAATATGGTATTTCAGTTTGAGCATGTAGAGGGAGACGGCAAATATGGAAAGTGGACAGATGAGAAAATCCCACTTGTCACATTGAAGAGAACGCTCTCCCGCTGGCAGACAGAATTGTATGGAAAAGCGTGGAACAGCTTGTTCTGGGACAATCACGACCAGCCGCGCGCTGTCTCACGTTTTGGTGATGACCGTCCAATGTATCGAGAAGTGTCTGCCAAGATGCTTGCTACCTGCCTGCATATGCTACAGGGTACGCCCTATATTTATCAGGGAGAAGAGCTGGGTATGACCAACTATCCTTTCCAAAGTCCAGATGATTTCCGTGATATTGAGAGTATCAATGCATACAGAGAATGGTGCAGCGAAGGCAAATTGTCTCATGAGGTGTTTTGGCCATGTATCATCTTTAAGAGCCGTGACAATGCAAGGACACCCGTACAATGGGACGATTCGCCCCAGGCAGGGTTTACTGCTGGAACTCCTTGGATTGCAGTAAATCCGAACTATACAACAATCAATGCCAAGGCGGAAACCGCAGATTTTAATTCTGTGTTTCATTATTATAAGAAGCTGATTGCGCTCAGAAAAGAGAATCCAATCATGGTATATGGCAAGTATGAGGCGCTTATGGAGGATAACGAACAATTGTTTGTTTACACCAGAACAATGGATAATGAGAAGCTCCTCGTTGTTTGTAGTTTCTGCGACCATGAAACAAAGTTCACTATACCAGCAGAATTTGTAGGGACATCTTGTCTCATCTCCAATATAGAGAATGTATATGACAAAGCTGAGATGACACTCAGACCATATGAGGCTTTTGTGCTGCATAAAAAATAGGAAAAAGCTGTTGTTTTCATAGTTTGAAATATGAAAACAGCAGCTTTTTATGTACATAGGGGTCCATAATCTGACATTTTGCTATATGTCGAAATTTCTCAGCGCAACAGACAAATTAAAAATAAGGTTACAGTTTATTCGTGGGGTTTATGGCAGCAATCAAGACCAACGGCGCATTGTGGTTAGGACGACTAGCGGTGATGTGGAAGTAACAGGTTACAGATTAACAAGATAAAGTTTTGCTTTATTTGGAGAAAAAAGTGTGCTATAATCAATACCGTTGTGATTAGTATGATATTAAAAAAATCGTGTAGGACAGAAAGGTATAGGTATTGAGATGTACATAACATGTTTGGATTTGGAAGGCGTATTGGTTCCAGAAATTTGGATTGCATTTGCTAAGGCAAGTGGTATTCCAGAGTTAAAAAAAACAACGCGTGATGAGCCAGATTACAATAAATTGATGCATTGGAGACTGGGCATTTTGAAGGAACATGGGCTTGGTTTGAAGGAAATACAGAAGACAATCGCAACGATTGATCCAATTCCGGGAGCAAAGGAATTTTTGGATGAACTCCGCACCATCACACAAGTCATTATTATCAGTGATACATTTGCACAATTTGCGACACCGCTAATGAAAAAACTTGGCTGGCCGACTATCTTTTGCAATTCGCTTGAAGTTGCAAAGAACGGTGAAATCACGGGCTTTCAGATGCGTTGTGAACAGTCAAAGCTCACAACAGTCAAAGCGCTGCAATCCATCGGGTATGAGACAATTGCCAGTGGAGACAGCTATAATGATCTTGGTATGATTCGAGCAAGCAAGGCTGGATTTTTGTTTAAGAGCACAGATAAAATTAAAGCAGATAATCCAGACCTTGCAGCATATGAAACTTATGATGCGTTGTTGGAAGCGATTCAAAAAGCAATGGTATAAACATTCGTATGAAGTATTAGAGAACAAGTCCTTCTTCTGTAAGTTGGTATACTTTGTCACAGACCTCTGCAATAAATTTGCGGTCGTGGGAAATACTGATAATCGCACCTGGAAAATCAGCAAGCATTCGTCGGATAACAGGGTTGGAGAGTGGTGAAAAGTTGCGGCTTGGTTCGTCGAGTAAAAGCACGTCACAGCCCGATGTATCGAGGTAGAGCAGCATAACTTTTGCTTTCTGACCGCCTGATAATTCCCGCATAGGATGCGACATCTCATCTGCTGTAAATTTCATACTGCCAAGATAGGTGCGCATCATTGAGATACTTTCCTTGCTGCCATCGGATAAAAATGCGACAGGGGTCTGTTCCATATCCAAAAGTTCTTCATAATTCTGCGGCATATAAGCAACTTTGATATCTGAACGTTGTGACAGTTCTTTTGCTAGAATACGCATAAGTGTTGTTTTTCCGCAGCCGTTTTTTCCAGTGATACAAATATGTTCAGGTCCCTGTATAAAAAGGTGGATGTTGCGCGCAAGCGTGATAGATGTCTGTAAGTCTGGGCTAACAGGAACGCGAAGCGCCTCGAGTGAAAAGTCCAGTACAATTTTTCCGTTCGGAATAAAAGTGCGATTACCAAATTTGGTAAACATTGCTTCCTCGTATTCTGGCAGTTCTGTCATATGTTCAAATTCCTTCTCAAATCGCGCCTCATATGCCTTTACGCGGTGCATTGTCTTTTTAAGGAGTGCTGCGCCGTGCGGGTCTTGACGGCTGATGGCGTTCTGCTGATGTTCCACTTTTTGCTGTATTCGGCGAAATTTTTCCTGCTGTTTATCATATTCTCGCCGCTCATTTCTAGCTTCCTGTTCTTGTTTTTGGAATTGCAACTCTCTGCGGGCAATATAGTTTTGATAATCTGACGCAACAACTGTATAGCGCGGTGTAGTCTTGCGGCGCAATTGTTCTATGTGGATAATCTTATTTGCCGTGCGCTCAAGGAGTGTCTCATCATGGGAGATATAGAGAATTGGCAGTTTGCTGTCTTGGATAAAGTGTTCTAACCAGATAAGTGTTTCGATATCCAAATCATTGGAAGGTTCATCAAGTAGAAGGATTGTCGGATTGTCAAGGAGCAGACGAATAAGTTGTACCTTAATTTTTTCTCCTCCAGAGAGGACTCCAATAGATTCTGATGCATACATACGTTCTATAGAAAATCCTAGACGAACACACAATGAGGCAAGTTCATTTGTAGTATGGTCGTAAAAACTGTCAGTGGCAGTGAGATATTCATAGATAGAAAGGGCGCGGTCTGTATTAGGAAGTTCTTGAGGCAAATAGCCCAAACATTCCCCTGTACACAGAATTTCGCCGTCATATTCCACATAGTCCTCTGCCAAGGCAGGATTAAACAAAAGTTTTAGCAATGTGCTTTTGCCATTGCCTTCCTCACCAATCAAGGCGCATTTATCTCCTGGGTTGATATGGAAGTTAAAATCTTTCAATAAAATGCGATAATCTTTTTTGTGCCGTATCGTTAAATGTTTTACTTGTAACATAAAATCTCCTCCGTTTTCTGAGAATAGTCCCTCAAAATTTCAGTTCCTTACTTTTGTGGTAGATTTGTCATATGCACATAAATTTAATTAACTTACATCGCATAAATTGGTGGGTATCGAATAAAAATCTTCTCAAAATATTAAGTACAAAGAGACTTCAAGAGCCTATCTATTATTTTTTACTACAACAGATACCTGATTTCCAGGGAAATTTGTCTGTGAAAACACGAAGGAGATTTATTTTTGATTTACATATGCATTGAAAAGGGAAGCGTTTACTTCACGCGGAATGTCCGTCAGCTTGCTGACATATTTCCTTTGGATATCCATGCGTAATCGAATAGAGGAAAATTTTCCCACTCGCTATGCCTTAACGCTTTTTCTATGCAGGAAGATGATGACTGCGCAGTGTTCTAAACTGCATCAGTATAAGAAACTGTTCATAAATAACTGATATACCTTGACTTGTTTATTTGTGAATCGTTTCTAACAAAACAAAAGTACACAATAATAGACATTACATATAAATGATGCAATTGTCTTAAAATAAAAATCTCAACTTGTGTTTTCTGTTTTGTTAATTCATCATCTTCCCACCACCCTTCTTTTAATAAAAGTTTTTTAGAATTTTAGATTTATTTCAGTTTCATATTGTAATAAAAAAGTATCTGCTTGTCAAGTATTCTTTTCTGGAATTATTATAAATTCACACCAAATCATCATAAAT
>DEPD01000131.1:36225-36953 GCA_002358575.1 Lachnospiraceae bacterium UBA3401
GGCGTGAGTGTGAATTGTAACTTTTCTATAATTCTTTATGACCCGCTTGAGTGATAATGTCTGACACCAAATTTCCACAATATTAGTGCTGGTATAAAAAACCAACAGGCTGCCAGAGGTAAAAACATATAAAATATTGAAGTTTTTTTGCCTAAAATATACAAAAGCGGATAATATTGTATCAGCGCATATGGGATGATAAAAGTTGTAAATAGCAACATCTTTTTTCCATAAATACCAATTGGATATTTTCCAAATTCCCGCGCTCCGTCCGTAAACACATTCATAAACTCAAGTCCATCCAAGGTAAAAAAGCACAGTGCAGCATAGATAAAAAACAGTGCAGAGAAAACAACTGTGCCGCCAATCAGCATAAATATCATTGTGCACACTTTAGAAAAATTCCAAACAACATTACTGTTTAAAATGCTATAGAGAAACATAACAATTGACTGTAATATCTTCCCTATTCTTGTCAACTCAAACTTTGTTCCAAGCACTTGAACAATTTCACTTTGCGGGCGCACTAAAATCCGGTCCAACTCGCCGCTTTTAACTATACCGGAAAACGTGTCAAATCCTCTTGCAATCATTTCAGCGAGTGCAAATTCTAGCAGAATTATAGCATAACACAGCAGTACTTCGCTGTATGTAAAGCCCTCGACATTTGAGAAGCGCTGAAACATAAAAAAGATGCCAAGAAATACATTGAAAATAAGGCTACCGCA